>NZ_JBEXCS010000053.1:0-62947 GCF_040605395.1 Streptomyces sp. NPDC005648
ACCCCGACCAAATTCTTTTTTTTAATTTTTTATCTTTATCCTTGCGTTATTTTTCACCCCACACACTCTTTCCTAACTCGCCGCCGGGGCTGACCGACCGGTCAGCCGCGTCCGGTCTCGTCACCGTCCGTCAGCTGAGCGTGACCTGCCGGTTGGTGAGGCCTCCGCGCGCGCGGCGCTCGTCCGCGGTCAGCGGCGCGTCCGAGGTGAGGGCCCCGGCGAGACGCTCGGCGAACTCGGCGGCGGGCTTCTCGATGTCGTCGGCGGTGACCCCGCTCGGCAGGTCCCAGACGGGCACGGTGAGCCCGTGAGCGCGGAAGGAACCCACGAGGCGGGTGCCGTCACCCAGGTTGGACCGGCCCGCCGCGTGCAGTCGCGCGAGGGCGTCCAGAAGCTGTTCCTCCGGATGCGGCATGACCCAGCGCAGATGGTTCTTGTCCGGGGTCTCGCACCAGTACGCCGCGTCCACGCCCGTCAGCTTCACGGTCGGGATCGCCGCGGCGTTCGCCCGCTCCAGGGAGGCGGCCACCTCGGGCGTCGCGTTCTCCGCGTCCGGCACCCAGAACTCGAAGCCCTCGTGCACAACTGGCTCGAACACGCCTTCGGGATCCAGCAGATCCTGCAGCCGCGGCCCGTCACCCGGGGCGCGCCGGCCCTCGACCGGCGTGCCCGGCTCGGCGGTCAGCGCGCGCTGGAGGGTGTCGGCGAGGTCGCGGCTGATGTCGCCGGACGCCGTGTCGTTCTGCAGGCCGAGCAGCACCGAGCCGTCGTCGCGGCGCAGGGCCGGCCAGGCCATCGGCAGCACGGTCGCCAGCGTCACCGACGGGACGCCCTCCGGGAGGCCGCTCTTCAGGGTCAGCTCGACGGTGGCCGCCGGCACCAGCTCACGCAGCGCCACCCAGTCGCACTCGCCGGCGAGCCCCTCGAAGGGCCGGTGTACCAGCTCGGTCGCCGCCTGCGCGGCCGCCCGCCCGTGGCAGGCCTTGTAACGCCGTCCACTGCCGCAGGGGCAGGGTTCACGCGCGCCGACGACCGGGATCTCTCCGTCGGTGATCTGGGGTTTGGCCTTGGTCTGGGGGCGCTTCTTGGCCATCGTGGGTCTCCCGGTTACGGCTCGTCTGTACGGCGGGAGCCTAGCCGTTCACGCCATCGACGACGGGACCCTGTGGACAACCCACCGCGGGCCTATGGGCCTTCTGATGGATCTCCGCGGCGTCACGACGCCCGGCACGCCCGCTGGACGCCGCTCCTTCCTCCGCGGCATCCACCAGAAGGGCCCTAGTCCGGCCCTAGTCCAGGTTGTCGAAGGCATCCCCGAAGTCCATGCCCGGCATCGCCGGGATCCGGGAGACCGTCGCCCCCGTGACGCGCGTAGCGAAGCCGTCGCGACAGCGGCCGGCATCCGGATCATGAACGCCCTCGTGGACCACGACCCACACGGTCACCTCGCCGCGCGCGTCGTCCCGTACGCCCCAGTCGTCGGCCAGCGCGGTGATGATGTTCAGGCCCCGTCCGCCGTGCGCGGTGACCGAGGGGGTCGCCGGAGCCGGCCGGGTCGGGCCGCCGCCGTCGGTCACCTCCACCGTGAGCCGGCCGCCGAGATCCACGCGCCACGCGGCCCGTACGTCACCGTCACCGGCCAGGGCGTCACCCAGGGGCCGTCCGTGTTTGCACGCGTTGCTCAAGAGTTCGGAAAGAATGAGTACGGCATCGTCGATCACCGCCTCCGACACACCGCCACTGCGCAGCTGCTCGCGCATACGGTGTCTCGCCTCCCCCACGCCCGCAGGGCCATGGGGTACGGCCATGCTCGACGACGTGGGCACCTCCTGTGCCACCACCAACGCCACCCCCGAGACCTCCTTTGCCCCACGCCACGGTGTGGATGCCCCATTGGCCTGTACCGGAAACCGGCCAAGCCATGTGCGGTGACGCATTCGCAACGATCGAATACGGACCGAACGCGCCGGAGCACTCCCTGTAGCTGAGTGGCTTGAATTCGACGGTGTCCGGAAAGGGAGAATGGTGCCCATGGGGTCGAAGGGTCAAGAGTTCTTCACAGGTCTTTACCAGTGACACACCTGTGAGCGGCCGGTGAAACCCCCGTCAGCGGTCCAGCCGGCGCAGCACCGCGCGCGGGCGGTTGGTGATGATGGCGTCCACTCCCAGCTCGACGCAGAGATCCACGTCCTCCGGTTCGTTCACGGTCCATACGTGCACTTGGTGGCCGGCCTGCTTGAGCCGCTGGATGTACGCGGGGTGGTTGCGCACGATCCGGATCGACGGGCCCGCGATCCGGACACCCGCCGGCAGCCGCCCGTCGCGCAACCGGGGCGAGAGGAACTGCAGCAGGTAGACCGTCGGCAGCGTCGGCGACGCGGCACGCACGCGATGCAGCGAGCGGGCCGAGAAGCTCATCACGCGCACCGGGGAATCAGCGGCGGAGGCGGGAGCGTCCAGCCCGAACCGCTTCAGCAGCACCAGCAGCCGCTCCTCCACCTGCCCGGCCCAGCGCGTCGGGTGCTTGGTCTCGATGGCCAGCTCCACCCGCCGCCCCGCGTCCGCGACGAGTTCGAGGAGCCGCTCCAGCGTGAGCACGGAGGTGTGCTCCGGTCCTTCGGGGAGGTACTCCCAGTCGGGCTCCTCGTCGCGCGTCCGGAAGAGCTCGCGCGTCTTGCGGGAACCGAAGTCCAGCGTGGCGAGCTCGGCGAGCTCCAGCGCCGAGACCGCGCCGCGGCCGTTGGACGTACGGTTGACGCGGCGGTCGTGGACACAGACGAGATGCCCGTCCGCGGTCAGGCGTACATCGCACTCGAGGGCGTCGGCACCGTCCTCGATCGCCTTCGTGTACGCGGCCAGGGTGTGCTCCGGGGCCTCCTCGGAGGCTCCTCGGTGGGCGACGACTTGGATCGTGTGCTGCCGTGCGTGGGTCACCGCGTCATGGTGCCACCGACAGGGGGTAGTCGTGCGGTCGTAGGACCAGAGATTGCATCCCTTTTGCGCGACATGACCTATATAAAGAATGGCCGCACACCCACAGGCACCGCTTATGGTGCCCTGACGGCTCATGGGAAAAGCTGACGGCATACAAAAGGACATGCACAGCTGTAGCGCACCGGACCGTCGACCAACGTGAACGGGCGTGACCGAGTGCGACCGAGAACAACAGCCGTGGATCGAGGAGAGAAGCTGTGAGCACCGAGAACGAGGGCACCGCGGTACCCCCGGCCCCGTCTGCACCCCCCGTGCCGGTGGACGCTCCCGCTCCCTCGGCACCCGCCGCCTCCGAGGGGAGCGACCGTACGGCCCCGCTCCCGCCGGTGCCTCCGAGCGCCCCCGGCGCCCCGGAACACGACGTGCTGCAGGGCGGCCACGCGCCTGCGTACGCGTCGGCGGAGTCGGGCGGGGCCCCGCAGGGTGGCGTCCACCACGGTTCCGCGGGCTCTGCCCCGGACGCGTCCTGGCCGCCCCCGCCGCCCGCGACCCCCTCGTACGCCGACGGCGGCGCCGGTGGTGGCGGAGGGTGGGGCTCCTCCTACGAGCAGCCCGCGCCCAAGCCCAGGTCCGGCCGCGGTGGCCTGGTCGCCGCGATCCTGGTGGCCGCACTGGTCGCCGGCGGTCTGGGCGGCGGTCTCGGCTACACACTCGCCAAGAACAACGACGACAACTCCGGCTCCACCACGGTCTCGGCGTCCACCAGCGGCGGCGCCGTCAAGCGCGACGCGGGCACGGTCGCGGGCGTGGCCGCGCGGGCGCTGCCCAGCACGGTCACCATCGAGGCCGAGTCGAACAACGGCGAGGGCGGCACCGGCACCGGGTTCGTGTTCGACACCCAGGGCCACATCGTCACCAACAACCACGTCGTCGCGGACGCCCTCGACGGCGGCAAACTGACGGCCACCTTCCCGAACGGCAAGAAGTACGACGCCGAGGTCGTCGGCCACGCCCAGGGCTACGACGTGGCGGTCATCAAGCTGAAGAACCCCCCGTCGGACCTCAAGCCGCTGACCCTGGGCGACTCCGACAAGGTCGCCGTCGGCGACTCGACGATCGCGATCGGCGCCCCCTTCGGCCTCTCGAACACCGTCACCACGGGCATCATCAGCGCCAAGAACCGCCCGGTGGCCTCCAGCGACGGCCAGGGCTCCACCGCCTCGTACATGAGCGCCCTGCAGACGGACGCCTCGATCAACCCGGGCAACTCCGGAGGCCCCCTCCTCGACGCCCAGGGCAATGTCATCGGCATCAACTCGGCGATCCAGTCCACCGGCAGCGGCGGCCTGGGCGGCACCAGCCAGTCCGGCTCGATCGGCCTCGGCTTCGCCATCCCGATCAACCAGGCCAAGTACGTCGCCCAGCAGCTGATCAAGACCGGTAAGCCGGTCTACGCGAAGATCGGCGCCTCGGTCTCCCTGGAGGACTCCAGCAACGGCGCGAAGATCACCGAGCAGGGCTCGGGCGGCGCCTCCGCGGTCGAGTCCGGCGGCCCCGCCGACAAGGCCGGCCTCAAGCCCGGCGACGTCATCACCAAGCTCGACGACAACGTGATCGACTCCGGCCCCACCCTGATCGGCGAGATCTGGACCCACAAGCCCGGCGACAAGGTCACCATCACCTACGAACGCAACGGCTCCTCCCACACGGTCGAACTCACCCTCGGCTCCCGAGTCGGCGACAGCTGACCCCCGCACCCACGCGCGCGTACCTCCCCGGTCACCACCAACTGCCCCACACGCGCGCGTGCCGACCCGTTACCCTTGTCCCCGCGCCACCGATCACATCGACGGCGCGGGGTGGGTTGCCCGAGCGGCCTAAGGGAACGGTCTTGAAAACCGTCGTGGCAGCGATGTCACCGTGGGTTCAAATCCCACACCCACCGCGGTGAGAGCAGTGCGAACGGCCCCTGACCAGGTAAGAAGGTCGGGGGCCGTTGCTGTGGGCGCTGCCGCTGCACGGCAACCGGGCGGCGTCTGCTTGGATCGGCCCGTGGCTTCTGACGGCGGACCCGATGAGAGACGAGAGAGGTCGGCCCTCGCGATCTGGTTCGGCGGGTTGTCCACGGCGTGCTGGTTCTTCTGCCCGTTCTGGATGCTGGTCTGCTTCGTCGCGCTGCCCGTGGCCCTTGTCGGCCTCGTGCGGGCCTGGATCGAGTTCCACGCGTCGAGGGCGGGCCGGGCGAGCGGGCCGCGGGCCGTAGCAGGTGGTGTGTTGTCCCTCCTGGGCGCATCGGCGGCGATCGCCTACATGATCTTTCTGGCCGACCATCCGAACCTTCCCATCCAGGAGTAGGAACCCGGAGATCAGAGCTCGTAGTCCCGCGCCAGCCCCACCCAGTCCACCTCCCGCACCCCCATCTCCGCATCGCACTCGTAGGGCACACGAGGTGTCGACTGGAACCAGATCACCGTGAGGGTCGAGCGGTACGACACCGGATCGTGCTTGGGGTCGAGCGCGGTGGAGCGGAAACTGCCGATGCAGGCCACCGTCGGAAGCACCTCGACCGGACCGAACGCGCCGGCGTACTGGTCCGGATACTCGCGTGTCGGCGGCACGAGGTGGACCGGCGCGGTGGGGAAGGCGCGTTCGGCGATGCCCAGCAGGTCCTTGATGACCATGTCGTTCACCGGCTTGCACGGGTAGCCCTCGAGCATTCCGGCATACGTCGACGACAGCTGCAGCCCGGCGAGGTCGACGGCGCGGCCGGAGGTGAGGACCACGCGGCTCAGCGACATGGTCCGCACTCTGGGGCGGTGGTGCATCAGGGTCCTTTGTATTTCTGGTGCAGCAGTGTGCTCTTGGGGCTGGAGGGCTGGAGGGCTGGAGGGCTGGAGGGCTGGAGGGCTGGAGGCCTGAAGGGCCGGAGATCTCAGGGGCGATGTCCCGTCATCCGTGCCGCCGACGCGATCGTCGCCCGTGCCTCGCGTTCGGTCAGGCCGGTGTTGAGGGCCGCGTCGACCAGCGGAGCGACCAGGGCGGGGCCGATGCCGTTCTCGTAGGCGCGGCAGGCGGCCCAGAAGAGACGTGTGTTGCGCTGGCCCTCGTGCGCGGCCAGGACGAACTGGACGAGACCCTGGCCGTGATCGCCGGCCGAGGGGTGGGTCGCGGGGTGCGTGGGGCGCGGGGGCGGCAGCAGGAGACGTAGAAGGGCCGGCGGGCAGGGAGCAGGGGCCAGGTGGGCGGTGCCGGGGGCCGTCGAGTAGACGCCGTGGTCGGTGCGGGAGCCGGGGCCGACCAGGTAGCCGCCGGCGCCTCGGATGTCGATGCCGGGGGCGAGGCGGCCGGCCGAGTTGGGGATCGCGTTGTCCGACGGGCCGGTCAGCCACAGGTGGCGACCGCCGCTCGGGGTGAGGACGACGACCGTCTCGGGGATGGTGAACAGATGGCGCAGGGCCAACTCGCGCAGCGCCGCCGAGGAGTCCGTGCCCGTCTTGGTGTCGAGGTCGATGCCGATGAGGTGATGGGGCGGCAGCCCGCAGGCGATGCCGTAGCCGGTCGCCCAGGGTGCCGCGGCGAACAGTTCGCGGATGCGCGCCGGGTCGGTCGAGGCGTCGTAGACCCCGTGGCCGAGGCGGCCGCACTCGCCGTGGCAGTGGTGGGGGTCGGGGTCGCCGCGGTGGGGGGATCGCAGGGCCGGGAGTTTCGTCCGGGACAGGGGGATGACGGCCAGTCCGCGCTCGGCGGCGGACAGGGCGTGTGCGAGGGCCAGCGTCGTGGCCTGCCGGTCGGTGGTGGCCATGTCTCCATGTTCGTACGCATGTTCGAAAAAGGGAAGAGGGGGCGGGCGCGACGCGCCGGACCGAGGAGATTGGCCGGAAAAGTGCCGGAACGCTTCGCCCCTTGTGTGGCATGGGTGCGAGTTGCCGTTGATGCCCTGACCTGCGGCTTGGAAGTAGCGAAAGGGGTTTATCGACTTGTCGTAGCACTTGAGTGGGAATCAGGGCTTACGGGGTGGTTCGCCGGGGATTCGGTGGGCAACTCTGGTCTCGCGACGTCGTGCACCACACCGAGGCGGTCGGCCAACTGCCTTGGTAACAGCCTTACTTGACGTACTTCCGGCAAGGAAGCCGGGTTCTGGAGGAAGAAACATGGCAAGCATCCGTACCGCCCGCGTCATCGCCGCCCTCTCCGCCCTCCCGCTGGCAGCCGCCCTGTTCACCGGCGTCGCGGCGGCGGACAACGGCGCCTTCGCGGACGACGGATCGAACGCGGGTGTCGCGAGCGTCGTGGGCAGCGGCGTCGGACACGACAACAACGGCAACTCGTCCACCACGAACCAGAACGCGGTCGGCTCCGGCGCCTCGAACCAGAGCAACACCGCGCAGGTGAACGGCTCCGCGTTCACAGCCATCCAGCAGGGCAACGAGAACGTCGCCGTCCACTTCGGACACCTCTGGTGAGCCGGCGGCCCTGACTCCCGGCTGCCCTGACTCCTGGTGGTTCGGGAGTCCTGGTGGTTCGGGAGTCCCGGGCCCGGGGAGCGCAGGGAGCTGTGGGGTGTGACACGCCTGTGCGGCGGTGCTTCGGTGCCGCCGCACAGGCGTTTTCCGGGTACGGCTGCGCCGGCTTCGACCTTGACACCGCACGGTATCTGACGGACAGTCAGAAACTCTTGCGGGGATCGTGGGAACCCACTCGGCGGCTGCGGTGTACCAGAAGTGTCCATGCGAAACGGCAGGAACGGCGCGACCGGCGTGAGCGGTGCAGGCGGCGTAGGCAGCGGGAGATGACGAGGGGGACGACGGTGACCGACGAGCTGGGTGCACGACTGAGGACCTACGAGGGACGGGCCGTCGCCGCCACCGGCAGGGGCAAGGATCCCGTCAACGCGGCGATGATCCGGCACTGGTGCGAGGCGATGGGCGACACCAGTCCGGCGTACACGGGTCCCGACGCCATCGCACCGCCCACGATGCTCCAGGCGTGGACCATGGGCGGCCTCTCCGGCCACTCGGGGCGTTCCCAGGCGTACGACGAGCTGTTCGCCCTTCTCGACGAGGCCGGCTGCACATCGATCGTCGCCACCGACTGTGAGCAGGAGTATCTACGCCCCCTGCGCCCCGGGGACGAGGTCACCTTCGACGGGGTGATCGAGTCGGTGTCCCAGCGCAAGACGACCAAGCTGGGGACGGGCTACTTCATCACCACCCGCACGGACGTCAGAGTCGGCCAGGACCTGGTCGGCACCCACCGCTTCCGCGTCCTCAAGTACGCCCCCGCCCGCCGGAAGCCCGCACCGCAGCCCGCCCGCCGCCCCCGTCCGGTGGTCAACAGGGACAACGCCGGCTTCTGGGAGGGAGTCGAGCAGCACCGCCTCCTCGTCCAGCGCTGCACCGACTGCGCAACCTCGCGGTTCCCCTGGCTGCCCGGCTGCAACCACTGCGGCTCCCTCGACTGGGACACGATCGAGGCGAGCGGCGAGGGGACGGTCTATTCGTACGTCGTCATGCACCACCCGCCCTTCCCGGCGTTCGACCCCCCGTACGCGGTGGCCTTGATCGAACTGGCAGAAGGCATACGGATCATCAGCAACGTCATCGGCCTGCCCCACGACAAGGTGCGCATAGGCCTGCCGGTCCGTCTCGAGTTCCAGTCCTACGACGACGAGTTGGTGCTGCCCGTGTTCCGTGCCCTGGAGGAGGCCACCGCCGGTGGAGGCCGTGTGAGGAAGGAGGTGGAGGCTCCATGAGGCCCGGCGAGAAGCTTCCCCCGCTGGAGATTCCGATCACCCGCACCCTGATCGTCGCCGGGGCCATCGCCTCCCGCGACTACCAGGATGTACACCACGACGCCGAGTTGGCCCGGCAGAAGGGCTCCCCGGACATCTTCATGAACATCCTGACCACCAACGGCCTGGTCGGCCGCTACATCACCGACCACTTCGGCCCGACGGCCGTGCTGCGCAAGGTGGCCATTCGACTGGGGGCGCCCAACTACCCGGGAGACACGATGGTGTTGACGGGCACGGTGGAGGAGGTCGACGGCGACACGGCGACGGTCCGAGTGGTCGGGGCGAACGACATCGGCAAGCACGTCACAGGCACGGTCACCGTCACAGTCCCTACGCCCACATCCCCGCCCCCCACCCATCCGTCCGGAGGCACCTCATGAGTGTTCGTGTCCGCGACGCGCTCGGCGGGCGGGCGGCTGTCGTCGGCATCGGGGCCACGGAGTTCTCCAAGGACTCGGGGCGCAGTGAGCTGAGGCTGGCCGTGGAGGCTGTGCGGGCCGCGCTCGAAGACGCCGGGCTGACGCCGGGTGACGTGGACGGGATGGTGACCTTCACGATGGACACCAGCCCGGAGATCACCGTGGCCCAGGCGGCCGGCATCGGCGACCTGTCCTTCTTCTCGCGCATCCACTACGGCGGAGGCGCGGCCTGTGCGACGGTCCAGCAGGCGGCGCTCGCCGTCGCCACCGGTGTGGCCGAGGTGGTCGTCTGCTACCGGGCGTTCAACGAGAGATCCGGCCGCCGTTTCGGCTCCGGGGTGCAGTACCGCGAGCCTTCGGCGGAGGGCGCGGCGCTGGGCTGGGCGCTGCCGTTCGGGCTGCTCACCCCGGCGTCCTGGGTGGCGATGGCGGCCCAGCGCTATCTCCACACGTACGGGCTGACCCCGGAGGCGTTCGGGCAGGTGGCCGTGGTCGACCGGAAGTACGCGTCGACCAACCCGGCGGCGTACTTCTACGGCCGTCCCATCACCCTCGCCGACCACGCGGCCTCACGCTGGATCGTCGAGCCGCTGAGGCTGCTGGACTGCTGCCAGGAGACGGACGGCGGCCAGGCGATCGTGGTGACCTCGCTGGAGCGGGCCCGTGATCTGCCGAACTCACCGGCGGTGATCGCGGCGGCCGCCCAGGGCGCGGGGCGGGGACAGGAGCAGATGACCAGCTTCTACCGGGACGATCTGGCCGGTCTGCCGGAGATGGGCGTGGTGGCACGACAGCTGTGGCGCACCTCGGGGCTGACGCCGGCCGAGGTGGACGTGGCGATCCTGTACGACCACTTCACGCCGTTCGTGCTGATGCAGCTGGAGGAGTTCGGGTTCTGTGGGAAGGGGGAGGCGGCCGACTTCGTGGCGGGGGAGGTGCTGCCGGTCAACACGCACGGAGGGCAGCTCGGGGAGGCGTACCTCCATGGGATGAACGGGATAGCGGAAGGGGTCCGTCAGGTGCGGGGGACGGCGGTGAACCGAATACCGGGTGCGGGACGGGTTCTGGTCACGGCCGGTACCGGAGTACCGACATCCGGCTTGATCCTAGCCTCGGACGACTGAACGCCCGCACCCCTGGCTGTGCGCCGAACGTACCCTGGCCACACTCCCACTCGTACCGTCGGCCACACGCCCGCCACACCGTTCTCCGTACCCCATCCGCACACGCTCCCGTACACCTCAGCGGGCCATCCCTCAGGGGTCATCCCGCAGTAGCCCCGAGCCGTTCGTCCACCTTCAGGAGGTGCAGCCAGCCCCACCCCTACAACCTGAGGCGGACTTTCCTTCGGGACCTGCGGCCGATGAGCGGGAGGCGCCCTCGCTCATAGCGTGGAGTCATGACCACACCCGTCTGCACCAGCGCTTCGACCGCCGCCACCCCGGCGACGCAGACCTTGCCGTACCCGTCGTTCTCCTCGTACGTCAGGGCCCGGCAGCCGGTGCTGCTGCGCACGGCCCGGTCGCTGACCGCGAACCCGAGCGACGCGGAGGACCTGCTGCAGACCGCGCTCACCAAGACGTATGTCGCATGGGAGCGGATCGAGGACCACCGTGCGCTGGACGGTTATGTGCGCCGGGCGCTGCTGAACACACGGACCTCGCAGTGGCGTAAGCGCAAGGTCGACGAGTTCGTGTGCGAGGAGCTGCCCGAGCCGGAGCCCGTGCCCGGCGAGGACGACACGGCCGAGCAGCAGGCGCTGCACGACGCGATGTGGCGGGCGATCATGAAGCTGCCCGACCGGCAGCGGGCGATGGTCGTCCTCAGGTACTACGAGGACCTCAGCGAGGTGCAGACGGCCGAGGTGCTCGGGGTGTCGGTGGGCACGGTGAAGTCGGCGGTGTCACGTGCGCTGGGAAAACTCCGCGAGGATCCCGAGCTGGGACTGGTCCGTTAGCCCCAACGTGACTTGATCGATCATCGGCACCTAGTGACATACCAAGCGGTATGTGCGCAGAATCAGGCGCAGCCCCCTACTACCGCGTAGGCAATGTCGCCCCGGGAGGACGCCGTGCTGAGCACGATGCAGGACGTACCGCTGACCGTTACCCGCATCCTCGACCACGGGATGCTGGTGCACGGAAGGTCCCAGATCATCACCTGGACCGGCGAGGGTGAGCCGCAGCGGCGCAGCTTCGCCGAGGCGGGCAGCCGCGCGGTGCAGCTGGCGAACGCCCTGCGCGACCAGCTGGGCATCCAGGGCGACGAGCGGGTCGCGACCCTGATGTGGAACAACGCCGAGCACGTCGAGGCGTACTTCGCGATCCCGTCCATGGGCGCGGTCCTGCACACGCTCAACCTGCGGCTCCCGCCGGAGCAGCTGGTGTGGATCGTGAACCACGCGGCCGACAAGGTGGTCATCGTCAACGGCTCGCTGCTGCCGCTGCTCGCGCCGCTGCTGGAGAAGCTGCCGACGATCGAGCACATCGTGGTGTCCGGGCCCGGCGACCGTTCGCTGCTCGCGGGTGCGCGTGCTCAGGTGCACGAGTACGAGGAGCTGATCGCGGGCCGTCCGACGACCTTCGACTGGCCGGAGATCGACGAGCGGCAGGCCGCCGCCATGTGCTACACCTCCGGCACCACGGGGGACCCGAAGGGCGTGGTCTACAGCCACCGTTCCATCTACCTGCACTCCATGCAGGTGAACATGGCTCAGTCGATGGGGCTGACCGACCGGGACACCTCCCTGATCGTGGTCCCGCAGTTCCATGTCAACGCCTGGGGTCTGCCGCACGCCACCTTCATGACCGGCGTCAACATGCTGATGCCGGACCGCTTTCTGCAGCCCGCGCCGCTCGCCGAGATGATCGAGAGCGAGCGGCCGACGCACGCGGCGGCCGTCCCGACCATCTGGCAGGGCCTGCTCGCCGAGCTCACCGCCAAGCCCCGTGACGTCTCCTCGCTCACCCAGGTCACCATCGGCGGCTCGGCCTGTCCGCCGTCCCTCATGGAGGCCTTCGACAACCTGGGCATGCGGGTCTGCCACGCCTGGGGCATGACGGAGACCTCGCCGCTCGGTACGATCGCCCGCCCGCCGGCCCATGTGGTCGGTACGGAGGAGGAGTTCGCGTACCGGCTGACGCAGGGGCGTTTCCCGGCCGGCGTCGAGGCCCGCCTCACCGGCCCCGGCGGCGAGCGTCTGCCCTGGGACGGCGAGTCGGCTGGCGAACTGGAGGTGCGCGGCAACTGGATCGCGGGCGCGTACTACAACGGCCCGGATGCCGAACCCCTGCGCCCCGCCGACAAGTTCAGCGAGGACGGCTGGCTGAAGACGGGCGACGTCGGGACCATCTCCCCCGAGGGCTTCCTGACCCTCACCGACCGGGCCAAGGACGTCATCAAGTCCGGCGGTGAGTGGATCTCCTCGGTCGACCTGGAGAACGCGCTGATGTCCCACCCGGACATCGCCGAGGCCGCCGTGGTGGCCGTCCCCGACGAGAAGTGGGGCGAGCGCCCGCTGGCCACGGTCGTCCTCAAGGAGGGCGCCACCGCCGACTTCGAGTCTCTGCGCGCCTTCCTCGCGAGCGACGCCTGCAAGATCGCCAAATGGCAGCTCCCGGAGCGCTGGACGATCATCGAGGCGGTGCCGAAGACGAGCGTGGGCAAGTTCGACAAGAAGGTGCTCCGCAGGAAGTACGCCGAGGGCGACCTGGACGTCACCAAGCTCTGAGACACACCGCACCGACGTATCGACCGACGTATCGACCGACGTAACGAACGGCCTAACGACTGACGTAACGACCGACGTAGCGCCCCACGTACGAAAGCGCCGGGCGGGTTCCTGCCGGGAGACCCGCTCGGCAGCCCGGCGGCCGGCCGGCGGACGCTAGTTGGTGCCGATCCGCGAGAGCAGGTCGACGATCCGCGACTGCACCTCGGGGCTCGTGGAACGTTCCGCGAGGAAGAGGACCGTCTCGCCGGACGCCAGTCGCGGCAGGTCCGCCTGGTCGACGGCGGCCGTGTAGACGACGAGCGGGGTGCGGTTGAGCTGGCCGTTCGCGCGCAGCCAGTCGATGATCCCGGCCTGGCGGCGGTGCACCTGCATCAGGTCCATCACCACCAGGTTGGGCCTGAGCTGCCCCGCCAGCGTCACCGCGTCCGCGTCGCTCGCGGCCCGCGCCACCTGCATCCCGCGCCGTTCCAGCGTCGCGGTCAGGGCCAGCGCGATCTCCGCGTGCTCCTCGATGAGCAGCACCCGCGGCGGATGCTGCTCGGTGTCCCGAGGCGCCAGGGCCTTCAGGAGTACGGCGGGGTCGGCGCCGTAGGCCGCCTCGCGCGTCGCCTGCCCGAGTCCGGCCGTCACCATGACCGGCACCTTCGCCGTGACGGCGGCCTCCCGCAGCGACTGCAGCGCGGTCCGGGTGATCGGTCCGGTCAGCGGGTCCACGAACAGCGCGGCCGGGAACGCGGCGATCTGCGCGTCGACCTCCTCGCGCGAGTGCACGATCACCGGCCGGTACCCGCGGTCGCTCAACGCCTGCTGGGTCGTCACGTCCGGCGCGGGCCACACCAGCAGCCGACGCGGATTGTCGAGCGGCTCGGGAGGCAGCTCGTCGTCCATGGGCTGCGGACGCGGCGGATCCGCGACCTCGACCGCCCCGCCGGGACCGTCCAGCGGCTCGGGCCCCTCGGCGGCGTTCTCGTCCGGTGCGCCTATGGCGTACGAACGTCCGTTCCCCTCGGTGGCCTGCGCCAGCCGCGACTGCCCGGCGAGCGACGGCTGGGCCTGAGGTTGCGCCTGTGACTGCGGTTGCAGCTGTGGTTGCAGCTGCGATTGTGGTTGCGGTGCTACGGCGGCCTGTTCGCCCGACGGATGCGGACGCGCCGCCTGTTCCGGGCCGGCCGGGTCGGGACGCGTCCCGAGTTTGCGGCGTCGGCCGGAACCACCGGGGGTGTTCGGCGCGGGCGTGGCCGTCGGCTGCTGCACCTGCGCGGCCTGCCGGGTGAACGGCACGCCCTGCCCGAGGGTCCGCACACTGATCGCCCGACCCTGCGTCGAGTTGGGGTCGACAGGGGCGACGGCGGCCGCCTCGACGGGCATCGGGGTGCCGGGGGCAGGGACGGGGGCGTTGACGCCGCTCGGCGGTAGGGGGTTCGCCCCGGCCGGGGGTTGGCCGGGAGCGACGGCCTGCGGGCCCGGTGCCGGAACCGTCTGGGCCGGGTTGCCGGACGCGCCCGGCGGAAGCTGCTGACCGGGACCGGCCGCCGGGACCGGCGTACCCTGCGCACCCGGCGGAAGGGGCTGCCCCGGCTGC
This sequence comes from Streptomyces sp. NPDC005648, assembly GCF_040605395.1. Lineage (NCBI taxonomy): Bacteria > Bacillati > Actinomycetota > Actinomycetes > Kitasatosporales > Streptomycetaceae > Streptomyces > Streptomyces sp. NPDC005648. The sequence continues at coordinate 14,463 of NZ_JBEXCS010000053.1, forward strand.
CCGGGGACGACGCCCGCCGGAGCGGCGCCCTGCGTACCCGGCGCCAACTGCGGCTGCCCGACGACACCCTCGGGGGCCTGAGCACCCGCCGCCGGAATCTGCTGAGCCGCGCCCGCGACGGCCTGGGCGGGGAGCGGCTGCTGCGCGGGAACGGCGATCTGCCCGGGCGTCATCTGACCGGGAACGGCCACCTGACCGGGAACGGCCACCTGTCCAGGAACGGCCATCTGCCCAGCAACGGCGGGCCCTTGAGCGATGGCCGGGGCGGGGACGGGCTGACCGGGAAGGCCTTGCGCTGCGACCGGCTGTCCGGGGGCGCCTTGCGCGGGCACCGGTTGGCCCGGGAGCCCCTGTGGGGAAACAGGCTGACCGGGAAGTCCCTGCGCCGGAACCGGCTGACCCGGAAGCGCCTGTGCCGGTACCTGCTGACCAGCGGCAGCCTGCGCCGGGATCGGCTGGCCCGGGGCCATCTGCACACCACCCGGCAGCGCACCCTGCGCGGGTACGGCCTGCGGGACCTGCGGTTGTCCCTGCTGGATCTGCTGAGCCTGCTGGACCTGCTGACCGGTCGCCGTACCGCCGACGACCGCGCCCGCGCCGGCCTCCAGCGCCGGTACTCCTTGTGCGGGCGTCCCGGTCGCCGTCCCCTGCTGCGCCACGGCACGGCGACGGCGGCCCGTCGGTGCGGTCGTGGGGTGTGGTTGGGGCGGGGTGTGGTCTCCGGACTGGTCGTGCGGAACGGCGTCGTGCCGCCCGTCGTCGATCAGAGCGTCACCGGAGACGTCCTGACCGCTCTGCCCGGGAAGCTGAGGCCGAACAGCGGCCTGCGCCTGCCCCACCCCCTGAACCGGAACAGCCCCCTCCATCGGGGCCGGCGACTGTCCGCCGTTCGCCGCCGTCCCGGCCACCCGGTCCGCCTCCGCCGGAGGCAGTGCGAACACCGTGCGGGGGGCCGCTTCCTGTGCGGCGGCGCGCTCACCCGCGGCCGCCAGCGCACGCCGCCGACGGCCGGTCGGCTGGCCGCCCTCGGCGGTGACCCCCTGGTCGACCTGGCCACCCGGGTCCGACATGCCATCCCCGGCCGCGGCGCCGCCACCGGCAGCCGTCGCACCCGTTCCCGTACCCGTCGTACCCGTACCCGCGGGCAGCGCGGCCGCGGGGAGCGCGTTCTGGGCGCCGCCCCCGTGCCGAGCGCGTTGCCCACCATCGGCCGGCACGCCCTGCGGCGGAACCGTGCCACCCAGCCCCGTACCTGCGGCCGCGGTCCCGGCGGCATGCTCGGCGGCCGTCATCACGGCACCCTCGGAGACCCCGCCACCTCCGCCCTCGGCACCTTCGGCACCCTCCGCACCGTCACCCGCGCCCTCGGCCGAGCGTCCGCGCCGCCGCCCGGTACCGCCGGACACCTCCAGGGCCGCCGACGCATGCGCCGCGGCCGACTCCTCGACCGCACGCCTCCGACGGCGCCCGGTCGGCACACCGGCATCAGCAGGAGCCGTAGCGGAGGCAATGGCTGGAGGGGAGGATGTGGCGGATGTGGCGAACGGGGAGGGGTCGCTGCCCTCTCCCGGACCCTCGCTGTCCAGGAAGGCGTCCACGGAGGACCGCCGTCGTCCGCCGGCGGAGGTCTCGTCGGTGATGACGGCGAGCTCGGCGGGCGGTACGGCCCCGGCCCCGCCCCCGATGGGCACCTCCAGCACATACGCGCTGCCGCTCATGCCCGGCACTTCATGGGTCTGCAGCACGCCGCCGTGCGCGCGCACGATCCCGCGCACGATCGGCTCGTGCACCGGGTCTCCCCCGGCGTACGGCCCCCGCACCTCGATCCGTACGACCTCACCGCGCTGCGCGGCCGCGACCACGACCGTGTTGTCCATGTAACCGCCCGCCGAAACGGGCGCGTTGCCGGTCGCGTCGACGCCGGCGACATCGGCGATGAGATGGGCGAGCGCGCCGGCCAGCCGCTGCGGGTCGACCTCGGCCTCGATGGGCGGCGCGTGCACGGCGAACTGCACACGGCCCGGCCCGATCAGCTCCACCGCGCCGTCCACACCCGCCGCGACGACCGCGTCGAGCATCACCTTCGTACGGCTGATCTGCTCACTGCCCGCGTCCAGCCGCTGGTAGCCGAGGACGCTGTCGATGAGCGTGGTGATCCGCGAGTACCCGGCGGAGAGGTGGTGCAGCACCTGGTTGGCCTCGGGCCACAACTGCCCCGCGTCATCGGCGGCCAGGGCGGCGAGTTCACGCCGGAGCTCGTCGAGCGGGCCCCGCAGGGACTGGCCCAGCAGGGTCAGCAGCTGTTCGTGCCGGCCGGCGAGCGCCTCGTAGCGGTCCTTCTCCCGTTCACCCAGCGCCGCGTACCGGTCCTCGCCGGCGGCGAGCTGCTCGTCGTGCTGTTCCTGGAGGTCCTCGAGCTCGTTGAGGTGCTTCTGGCGCAGGGAGGTCAGCTCGGAGGCGTGCTCCTCCTCGATCCGCTCCAGCTCGTCCGCGTGCCGCCTCTCGAGCGCGGCCTTCTCCTCTACGACGGCGTCGTACGGGCGCCGGTCGGTGAAGGTCATCACGGCGCCGACAAGCTGGTCGCCGTCGCGCACCGGCGCGGTGGTGAGGTCGACGGAGACCTTGTCGCCGTTCCTGGCGAAGACGACCTGCCCGCGCACCCGGTGCTTGCGCCCGGAACGCAGGGTGTCGGCGAGCGGAGACTCCTCGTACGGGAACGGTGACCCGTCGGGCCGCGAGTGCAGGATGAGGGTGTGCAGCTCCTTGCCGCCGAGGTCACTGGCCCGATAACCCAGTATCTGGGCGGCGGCCGGGTTGACGAGCACGATCCGCCCGTCGGTGTCCGTGCCCACCACACCCTCGGCGGCGGCCCGCAGGATCATCTCGGTCTGCCGCTGCGAACGCGCCAGCTCCGCCTCGGTGTCCACGGTCCCGGTGAGGTCGCGCACGACGAGCATCAGCAGCTCGTCGCCGCTGTAGCCGTAACCGTCGTAGGCCTGCTGACCGTTCTCGAGGTTGGCGCTGGTGACCTCGACGGGGAACTCGGTGCCGTCCGTGCGACGGGCGATCATCCGGGTCGGCTTGGTCCTGCCCTGCGGGTCCATGTGGTCGGGCCGACGCATGGAGCCAGGGATCAGCTTGGAGTCGAACTGCGGGAGGAGATCGAGCAGCCCGCGCCCCACCAGGGCCGTTCCCGGTGCTTCGAAGGCCTCCAGGGCGATGGTGTTGGCGTTGACGACCGTCCCGTTGGCGTTGACCAGCACCAACGCATCGGGAAGCGCGTCGAGTATGGCTGCGAGGCGAGCAGCGCCTCGGGATGGCCTGCTGCTCACGAGACGCTTCCTCCCTGTTACCGCACCTTGCCGACCGCTCGGGCCATCTTGCCAACCTGCCCGCCACGTGTCACGCGAGGGAGTCTAAGGGCAGTGGTCGCGCGCGGGGCGCCGGATGAGAGGGAGGTCGCACGACGAAGTGAGGCAGAACATGTGACCGTATCCCCGCCCGGTCGCCTGGCCTGCGCGACTTTACGGACCCCGGTGTTTCCACCGGCCGAAACCTGTGCACACGTTCGACGCCCACGAACACACGACCCCGTTTCGGGGGCTCGCGCTACGACTGTCCGCGCGGGCTCAGGTCGGGCAGCAGTGGTACGAGACGGTCCCAGCGGCCGATCTCGCATCCGTCGCTGCGGTCGTACGAGGCGTCGACGGGACGCCCGGCCCAGGTCCCGGTGACATGGGCGGTCGCGGGGCCGCCGTACTGCATGGTGCAGACGCTGCCGCCGGGCACGGGGGCGAAGGTCTCGCGTCCCCACCGGGTGCCGCGGTCGAGGGCCCCGCAGGCGCCGGCCACGTCGGGGTGGTCGCCGCTGCCGGGGTGGCAGTACAGCTGATAGGTCCCGTCCCGGCCGGGACCGGCGTGCCGCACGGTGACGGTGAGGTGGTCGGCACGGCGGTCGGCGGGCCCCTCCGTGGGCCGCTCGGTGGGGCGGTCCTCGTCGCGGGTGGGCGGGGGCGCCAGGGGGAGGGCGTTCGCGACGGGCGCGGCGGCGGAGACGGCCGCGGCGGCTACGAGGAGACCACGGAGGGCGTGACGGGTGACCTGCGACATGACCTGACTAACGCCGACCGCCCGACGACGTTGCGGGGCCGCCGCGCGCCGGGAAGCCCTTTGCCCTGTGGCCGGGCTGCCTAGTACCGTGGAGGCCGATTGGTGACAGCACGCTCGACTGTGTCATCATCTGCACGCACCACTCGCGCTCGCGCGGGCGGCTGTGCTGGAGGCGTCGCCTAGTCCGGTCTATGGCGCCGCACTGCTAATGCGGTTTGGGACTTACATCCCATCGAGGGTTCAAATCCCTCCGCCTCCGCACCTGATCAGCTACTGATCACCGAAGCCCCGGTCCACCCGACCGGGGCTTCGTCGTTCCCGGACCCCCTCAGAGCCGTTTTCGCAGCTCACAAGGGGTAGACCAAACGGATTTCACATGGCGGCGGCAGTCATGTAATGTTCTTCCTGTCGCCGCGAGCGGGTCAAAAGGACCGACCGGGGCGAAAAACAGAACAAGCACTCGTAGCTTAACGGATAGAGCATCTGACTACGGATCAGAAGGTTGCAGGTTCGAATCCTGCCGAGTGCACAGCACGTCAGAGGCCCTGTGGAGTGATCCACAGGGCCTCTGGCTTATGCGTTGACGGCAGTGTTTGACGGCAACCGGATTCGAGGGCCGATCAGACGGCTACCGGGACACCGGCCGCGCCGTCATCGTCGTCCGGATCGTTGCCGTCACCCCTGAGCGCGTCGCCGACGCGGTCGAAGGCGGAGCGCTGGGAGTCGAGCCGGACGAAGGTGTAGATGTCCATCGTCACGCGGATCGAGCTGTGGCCGAGGACTTCCATGATCATGCGGGCGTCGGCACCCTGTTCGTGGAGGAGCGAGGCGCAGGTGTGGCGCAGGTCGTGAAAGCGGACCTTGCGGACGCCGGCGCGGGCGCAGAGCACCTCGAAGGAGCGGTTCAGGTTACGCGGCTCGATGGGGGTCCCGTTCTTGGTGGTGAAGACGAGGCCCTGGCCCGTGCCCTTCCAGTTGTCCCCCGCGCCCTTCCGGTCGGCGATCTGCTGCGCACGCTGAGCACGGAGCGCCGTCACGCACTCGGATGGCAGGGCCACGCGACGGGCCGAGCGCTGAGTCTTCGGAGCGACGATCAGCAGTTCCCCGCCGACGCGCTGTAGGGCCTGCCGAACGGTGAGCACCCCTTCGTGAAGGTCCACGTCCGACCAGCGCAGCCCCAGCAGCTCACCGCGCCGGAGGCCGATGCGGACCGCCAGTTCGTACGCGGCCCACAGCCTGTTATCCCGGGCCGCCGCCAAGAGCTGACGCCCCTCCTTGGCGGTGAGCGGCTCGATCTCGCGCTTGGTTCCCATGCTCAGCTCCACGTTCCGGGCCACGTTGCGGGGCAACTCGTCTTCGCGTACGGCGTGCTGGAGAGCGGCACGCAGGATCACCAGGAGGAAGCGCACGGTCCGATCCGACGGGAGCTTCTTGCAGCACTTCCGGAGGGCGCAGCAGCGCCGCTTGTGCTCCGGCCGATTCTTGTCCTTGCCCTGTGCACAGCACTGGCAGGTGACCGCCGTCTTCGCGAGGAAGGCTCGTATTTCGCGAGCGGTGAGCCGTACCAGCTTCTTCTTGCCGAACTCCGTGGTGACGTAGTTGCGAACGAGGGACTCGTAGTTGACGTACGTCGTCCGGCGGACCTTGCCTTGCGCAACGTTCGTCAGCCAGTAGGCCAGATACTCGGCGATCGTCATCTTGTTGGTGGCGACCGGGAGGCCACTGAGGGAGTTCGCCTTGAGCTTGGTGAGCTTCTCGTGGGCGTCATCCCAGTTCTTGCCGTAGACGCTGCGCCGCTTGTACGTGCCGTCCGTCGTGAGGACGTACGCGCTGCCCTCCCAACGGCCGTCCTTGCGCAGGTAGATGGTGCCCTCGTTGTTGGCGTTCTTCTTCGACTGAGCCATCAGGCGGCTTCCTGTTCGGTGCGGAGGGAGATGTACGCGTCCACGGCGGGTTCGCTGATGCGTCGGCAGCGGCCGATCTTGAAGGAGGCGAGTTCGCGCGAGCGGATAAGGTCGTGGACCTTCCAGCGGCTGATGCCGAGACGCTCGGCGACCTGGTCCACGGTGAGCACGGCCGTCGTCATGCAGGCAGCAGCCCTTCCTGTTTGGCGCGTTGGGCGTGGGCGATGTCGTGGCGGACCTGGGCAGCGAGGAGTTCTTCGCCGGGGCTGTAGCCGCTGCTGAGGTATGTCCAGGAGGAAGCAGTGACGAGGGTGGTGTTTTCGTCCTCGACGGGGAGGCCGGCCCGGATGCGGGCGGCTTCGGCCTGAGCCGTGCGCCAGGCGCGGCGTACGTCGCGGAGTGCGCCGAGGGTGGTCGAGTACGCGCGGGACTTGCTGGAGAAGTGGCCGCGGAAGCCGAGCATGTGGGCCCACTTCCAGAGCTTGAGGTGGGCGAACTCGGGGAGGTGGCCGAGGGCCCAGGCGGTGCGGATCATCTGCCGGGCGTGCTGCTGGACGGGGAGGTCTGCGAGGGGTTCGGCTTGGCCGGTGCCGTCGCAGTCGCCACAGAGGTCGCGGAAGCCGTCAGGACCGCGTACGTGGCCGCGTCCGGTGCAGGGGCGGCATACGAGGGTGCGGTCCACGGTGCCCGCGCCTTCGGCGTTCTTGGTGGCGTACTTGGCGACGTATCCGGCGACCTTGGCGTCCGTGAGTTCGCCGTCCCCGAGAGCGGAGATCTGATCCACCTTGAAGCGGTCGCCCCACCGGATGACGCGTTCGCCGACCGCGTCCGACTCGACGGTGAGCCGGGTCCGCTCGACCGCCAGACCGACGGCGACCCGGAGGGCATCGAAGGTCGCCCAGGCCGGGGGCGAGGTGGTGTGGCCGTCCGGGCCATCGAAGCGGACGACCGCATGGAAGTGGACGAGGCCGCGCTGTTGGTATTCGGCGACCTTGGCGAAGGAGACGCGGAGAGCCGTGTTGAGCGCCTTCTGCGTCATGCCGAGGTGCTCGGCGAGGGCACGACGCAGGTAGGTGGTGAAGCGTGCCCAGAGGGCGCCAGCGTGAGCGTTCCACAGAACGGCCCCGGCGTAGTCGTAGCTCGTTGGGCGGAGCGGGGTGCCGAGTTCGGGGGCGTCCTGGGGGTGGTTCTCACCGCATGCGCAGGGGCGGGGCTTGCCCGTGTCCGTCGTCGGACGGTTGTGGACGGGGCCGAAGGACGGGGCGGTGAGGGTGACGAATGCGCGGGGGTGGTCGCGGACGGCTTCGGCGACGTTCTTGCCGCCGGACAGTCCGGCCTTGATCAGGTGGTAGGTGTCAGCGGCGTAGAGGCGGGAGCAGGCGGGGCAGCGGGAGGCGCGGCGGTTGCCGCAGGTGGTGAGGAGGCGTCCAGAGGGTTCGTCCTCGGAGCGGTAGGAGCGGACCACTTGCTTGGTGGTCTGGTCGGTGGTGACCGTCCAGCCGTGCAGGTTGACGGGACTGGTGCAGCCGCGAAGGTCGCGGACCTGTTCGGCGACTCGGTCGAAGTCGTCCGTATTGGCCAGTTCGACCAGGTCCCGCAGGCCGGGACTGATGACGTGGCGCAGGTCGAGGGGGCGGCGCATGAGTGGCGGGGAGTCCTTTCTGGCATGAGGGTGGGCCTGCGGGCAGCAGCGATTCAGTGCGCTCGGGCTGCTGCCCGCAGGCATGGCGGATCGGGCCCAGGGGCGGGCGGCGGTGGGGAGTGCCGGAGAGGCCGGCGGAGGGGGCGTAGCTGCTACAGAGCGGCGTGCAGCGCGGTGGCCATGGGCAGGCCGATCCCGAGTCGCGTCTTGAGCTGTGCCGCCGTGATCGGTTCGCCGTGCTCGGTGTGGTGGGACGTCGCGATGGAGCGTGCTTCGGTGAGCAGCGGTTCAGGAACCTTGATCGCGGGTGGAGTGGGAGCCGGGGAGATCTGAGGAGCGGCCGAGGCCGGGGGCGGAACGGTGGGCGGCACCGCAGGACGGGAGGGATCGGAAGTCGTCTCAGGCTCCGACTCGATCGCACCCGGCAGGGGAGTCGATACGGCGGGGCGCGCAACAGCGTGGAAGGCGCGCAGGAGCTGCGGGCCGACGGAGCCCCAGCCGAGGAGGAGCAGCGGGGCCACCGCGTCGACAGCGGCACGGCCGTAGTGTCCGGCTACGACCGGTTCGGCGACGTTGAGGGCGAGCGTCAGCAGTCCGGAGAAGTGCATGAGGCGTGTGGCGGACGTCATCTGCTCTGCGGGGAGACCGCGTAGGGAGAGGTAGCGGAGTGCGACCAGGAGGCCGACCACGGACAGGTCGACCATCGGGGCGATGAGCGGTGCGATCGGGCCGGGAACGCCGAGGCGCAGGGCGAGGGACCAGACGTTGCCGAAGGAGAAGACGAATGCCAGCGCGGCAATGACGATCATGACGGCGGTGATGGTGCGCTGAGTGATCCGGTCCTCTGTCATGTGCTTTCACCTCCTCTCCGGGGTGTCGGGAACGTCCGAGCGGGGTCGGGCAGGTCGCTCAGGCATCGAGCTTGGTGAGGTCCACGTCCGGCATGTGAGGCCCGAGGAGAGCTTCCAGAAGGGCGTGCGGATCAACGGTGAGGCCGGCCGTCTGTTCGGCGATGCGCGCCGCTACCGCATCGGGCACGTAGGGCGTACGGATACGGGTGAAGCCAGGTTGCGACTGGTGGTTCATCGACGCGACGCCGACGTAGGTGGGGTCCTGGAGGTTGATCGGGTTGGCGTCCGGCCATTCCCGGATCTCGTCGCCGAGCGCGGCCACGGCGGCTTCGGCGGTCTTCTGGGCGAAGCTCAGGCCCACAGGGCACACGTCGCGGATGAAGGTGGGGATCGCGTCGCCGGTGGACTTCTGAGTGGTGAGGATGACGAGCAGTCCCACGGACCGGCCCTTCTTGACCAGGTCTTCCACGAGTCGCGCGTTCTCGGCGGCGAGCGCGGCCAGCTTCTTCGTCTGCTGGTCGCTGCCCTTGTGGTCGCGGAAGTAGGTGTGGGCTTCGTCGACGATCAGTACGACCAGGGGCCAGCTCTCGGACGGGCCGACGTCCCACATGGACTTCACCCCGAGTACCTGGCGCACCGACGCCGACCGGGCGCGGCGGAGTTCCACCAGGTGCCGGAACAGCTTGTTGGCCTCTTCCAGGTCATCCCCCACGAAGGCGAACATGCGCTGTACCCAGTCCGCGTAGTCACCTTCGTACGCAGCCGACACCTTGCCGTCCGCGCAAGCGAACTGCACCGCAGGCGAGGGCGCCCAGTCGGAGAGCAGCCGGTTGATCAGGCTGGTCTTGCCGAAGCCGGGGAGGCCGGCCACGGTCACGCCGGGCACCTGCGTGAGGTTCACTGACACGGGCTGCGCGTACTCGTCCAGGCCGAGATCCCATCGGGCCGTCTCCTCGGGGGGCTCGCCCGTGGGGTGGTGCTCGGTGGGGAACTTCAGTGGGTCCAGTCGTACACCCCGGATAAGGACCTGCCCGGGACTGTCCTGGGTGATCGCCACCCGTGTGCACCGCCAGGCGTCCGCCAGGTGCGGGCCCGCCTTCTGGAACTGATGAAGCCCAACGCCAGGCAGGCACTGCGCACGCGCGATCACTCCATACGCGTCGTGCTTCACCTTCAGGGCGGGGATGAGGACGCGGGCCTTGATCGGCTTGCCGTTCGTGTTCGCCAGCGATGCCAGCGCGGTCGGTGTCTTGTCCGTGGCCGACAGTTTGAGCATCGGCGCGAGCCGCTTCCACCCGCACCGCACGCGTATGGCCTGGCGTATGGACTGCCGGGTCATGGCATCGGCGCGTACGTAGCGGACCACCCACCAGATTGCCCAGCTGGCGAGCACTACGAGCAGCAGGTCGCCGATGAGCGGGACGTGGGCGAAGACGCTTTCCGTCGGGGCGTTCGGATCCTTCATATGCGGCTCTCCAGCGGGTTGTAGGGGTTGCAGAGGAAGGCTCTGAGGGCCGATTTGAGGGCCGCCCGATCCGAGGAGGAGTCCGGGCGGGGGTAGCCGTAGCCCACGAGGACGCCCGCCACCGAGGTCACCAGCGATTCGGTGGACCGGGCATCCGGCCCGGCGTGAGGCAGCGGGTAGCTGCGATCAGCGCCGGACCGGAAAGCGGTGCCGCTCACGCCGCATCAGCGGCCGGGGCCACCAGGTCCAGACGACCCGCGCGGTAGGCGATGCCGTCCGAGAGCGAGCCGTTGAAGATGCGCGCCCACGGAGTGGCGAACAGCTCCACCGGCATGACCGGGACACCAGGCCGGAGTCCGTTTGGCAGGCCGGTCTCCGGAACGGTGATCTTCAGAGCTTCGGCACGGTCCTCCTCCATGAAGAAGAGGGTGATCGTGTAGAGCTTCGCGCCGGTCTCACGGTCGGTGGCGAACTGTGTCTTCTCCTGGTCCGCGTACTTCGGGACCGGCAGGGTGCCGACCATGAACGAAGAAGTGGGGAGCAGGCCAACACGGATGCGTGCCATGGGAGTTGATTCCTCTCGGTTGCGCGCCACCAGGGCGGTGGGGTGCGATCTCTATTGAACATAGCAGACCTAGCAGTGTCAAGTGAATCGAGTGAGCTAGGTATCAACTGACATGGGTCACCTATGTCAGTGGGGTGTGCTAGGGGTGCTAAGAATCGCTACTCTTGGGCCATGAGCCCCGCGCCAGAGAGCAAGCAGGACCGCCGGCCGCCGTATCAACACGCCGCCGACGAGATTCGGCGCGACATCTTGCAGGGACGGATCAAGCCGGGCGAGCAGATGCCGTCCATCCGCGAGCTACAGGAACGCTTTGGCGTGGCGAACATGACCGCCAGGTCCGCGCTCAACGTGCTGCGCGATGAGGGCTTGATCTACACGATCCACGGGCGGGGCAGCTTCGTCGCTGACCACAACGCCGGCGGGGAGCTCTCGGCGAACTACAACGCTCCAGCCTGGTATCTGGCGAACAAGGACGCGAGCGTCGGCCAGGCAGGGCAGAGGGAGGGGGAGCCCGACGACGTCGAAGCAGTCGAAGCCGCCGGGACCACCCTTGCCGAGGTACTCACCGCACTACGTGACGAGATCCGTGCTCTCAGTGCCGATCATCAGGAACTGCGTCGTGAGGTCGAGGAACTGAAAGCAGCTCAGCAGCCGAAGCCGTAGTACTGAACCGGGACACTTCCTCTCGCAACTCCCTTGTCTCTCTGCTGAGGCGAGCGACCATGGCCCGCATCTCCTCGATCAGTGCGACTACCTGATCCGTGTCCCCGACGTGAATGCTGGTCGACCCCATTTCGTTGTCCGGTATGTGCTCGGTCGTCGTTCCTCGCTTGCCACCGTGCCGTCGTTGCGTGCCGCACTTGCTCCCACCGCCGGGGCCTGCCCGCCGCATCCGTGTCTCTCCCAGGTCGAACGGCTACTGCACTGCGGTGCTGTTCAGAGTTTCTTTACTGGATCAAGGCGGCCCGCCTGCGGCGGGCCGCGCGCGCTGGCGGCCCGGGGCCGCCGCCGCTCCTTGTCTCCGCCACCGCTCCGGCGGCCCCACCCGCTCAGCGCGCAGCCCGACCAAGGCGGACAGCCAGAGCAGGAAGCAACCCGACCCCTTCGAGCACCAGGAGCAGGCCGACCCAGACCACGCGTGACCATGCCGCCCGACCAGTCGCGTTCCGCAGCCGGGTGACCGTCAAGTCGCGGGCGGAGCCCAGGAGCAAGGCGGCTTCGTCGACGACGCCCAGGCCAGGGCGGCGCTGAGCGCCGTGACGCATCGAGGAAGCGTGGCTGAGGCAGGTGGGGGGTTGCTGGAAACACACGTGGCAGGTGCTCGTTCGGCGCACCCGTCGTCGTGGCTGACTTTCGGTGGCTCAGGTCAGAACCCTCTCTAACTCGACATCGAAGCACCGGAGTTGCGGCAGCACCCGAATCAAGGCACGCCAACCGCCCCGGTACCATCGGCACCGGGGTCCTGATCAGGACTTCCGCGACCGGACCACCCGGAATGCTGTCCAGGCTGAGGGTGGTCCGGTCTTTGGTTCTTGGTGTTCGTTGCGAGCGACGTTGGGCGAGCGGGGCCTCAGAGGCAGTTCAGGGCTTTGCCCACCTCAAAGATGGTGGGCCGATCTCCGGGGGCGTGGCTGAGCATCGCGTCGACCAACTTGCCCAGCTCACCGGGCGCCTTGACCGGTCGACGTCGACCGTCGGCCACTGCCTCTCTTTGGACGGAGCGGGGGGCGTCGTCCGGGTACTCGACGGCCCGCCAGCCGGTGGCGGAGATGAGCAGGGAAGCGCCGAGCGCGTAGATATCGGCTTCCGGTGTCGGCTCGGCTTCCCCCGTGTTGAGCACGCTGCGTGCGATCTCGGGTGCTTCGTAGTGGACCAGGCAGCCGCGGAACGGAAAGTCGTAGCCCTCGGGCACGTGCCCGCCCTGGGCAAGGGCGAGGTCGATCAGATGCGTCCGTTCCGGCCCGATGATGAAGTGCGCGGGCTGTACGTCGCCGTGGGCCCAGCCCCTGGCGTGGAGTTCGGCCAGCGCCTCGACGCAGCCCAGTGCCACGGTGAGGTGCGGTTCGATCGATGATCCTGGCCGGCGGCACGGCTCCCACAGCCGGTACAGGTCCGGCCCTTCGTGCCACGGCTGGAAGTTCCAGGTTCCGCGTTCCCATTCGCCGTACGCGAGGTCGACCAGGCCGAGGCGCAGCAGAACGGCCCCCTCACGTGCGGGGGCGAGGGCGGTCCAGGGCTGGGCAGACCAATCGGGACTGGCCTCGATCGGATAGCCGACTTTCACGGCGTAGTGGCCCCGATGGCTCTGTACCTCCCAGACCGCCGAGCCCCGGCGGTTGGTGATCAGGTTTTGGGCCGTGGGCATGAGCGCGTCGAGCACCACGATCGGCAGTTCAGGGGGTGACCCGGACAACGTCTGTTCTCCTTCCGGGCGAACGCGGCCGACCACGAGTGGAGGCCGGCCGCGCCGCTGCTGTCGTGTCCTACTCCTGGTAGTCCTGACCGTACGGACGGCCGCAGTCCGAATCGCACTGCGCGAGATTCGTGCCGTCCACGGTCCACAGGTCGTCGAAGACCCTGAACCCGGCCGCCTTCATGGCGCGCGCCGCAGTGATGACCTTCAGCAGGTCACGGGGCCCGCCGCCCGGCTTCGGGTTGTGGTGCAGGAAGCGCCCCGCGTACCGCTCGCACAGCCGCGCGTACTCCCTCGTGTGCAGGATCAGCGCGTGCAGGCCGAGGTCCACGTCATCCGACGGGACCATGGGGACGTTGGCCGTTGCCGCCGTGACCAGGAAGGCGACCGCCTGGTCCGCGATCCGCTCGGCGCGCTCGGGCGACTGTCCGTTGTGGACGACCACGAAGTGGGCGAGGCTCTCGAACAGCTCCTCACCAGCTACCGCGCGACCGGTCTTCAGATCGTTCGTCGTTGCCGTCATACGAGTACTCCCTGTGTCTGGCGGTACGTGGATTGGATGGCTGGCCCCAAACGGGGAGCGGGTAGAGGGGAGCTGAGACCCGTCCGAGGGATCCGTCTGATGGCCCATGGCGAGTGCCATGTCGATCACCAGGCCGCACGAGTCGCTGATCATGATGGCGAACAGGACTCCTGCGTACCGGCCGAGTGGGGGCGTCACAGTCCGTCCCGGCTGTTGCCGTTCCTGATGGCCAGGCGCGCGCTCAGTTCCTCCCGTGGACTCGGCGCCACCACGTTGTCCGGCATGACGTCCCATTCCGTGCCGCCGCCGATGGGCCTCATCTGCACCCGACCGCCGACCGCACCCATGACGACGCCGATCCGGTCACGGGCGCTGTCCTTCGCCAGTTCACCGATGCCTGGTCTGGTCTGCTGGTTGCTCGCCATGGAAGGAGCATCGCGATCCGGAGGGCCGTGCCAAAAGGTCAGGCTGATTACCCAACTTGGGTAACATCGCGGCAAGTAGAGAATCAGCGACGTTGCGTAGCCCTCGCAGTGTGGGAGCTTGCCGATGCCCGACGCAGACCGGCCGCAGGAACTGCCAGCCAGGCTGCTCACCGATCCCGAGATGATCGACGCGTGCCGGGTGCGGGACTTCGCCAGAGTCTTCCGGCTGGTGAAGACCAAGGCGGGCATCTACCCATCCATGATCGCCAGGCGTTGTGAGCTGACTCCCAGCCGTGTCGGCGAAGTCATCGCCGGACAACGCCAGTTGCTGCACATGGACGTCATCGAACGGATCGCGGACGGCTTGCGTATTCCGGGCCACATGCTCGGACTCGCTCGTCGTGGGTGGGAGACGCCTCAAGCGCTCGTGGTCACCGAGCGAGAGGCTCCGCAGGCGCCGGAGCCCGAGGCGCAGACTCCTGCCGCCCTACCCGGCCCTGATGTGGACAGCATCCTGGCCCTGGCCACGCGAACGAGCCTGAACGCGGCCACACTTGAAGCATTCCGCTCCAGCATCGAGGACTACTGGCGACGAGACGACCAGCACGGAGGCGAGGCGCTGAGGCCGGCCATCGTCGGACAACTCCGCCATGTGGTCGGACTGTTGAAGGAGAACCGACCGCCGTCCATTCAGAACGGCCTGTACGGAATCGCGGCCGAGCTGGCACGCCTCACCGGCTGGACCTACTTCGACGCCCGCCAGTACAACCAGGCCCGCGCGTACTTCACAGAGGCCCTGCAACTGGCCAAGGAGATCGACGACCGCCAGTTCATGGCCAACGTCCTCGCCTGTATGAGCTTGCAGGGGACGTACCAGGACAAGCCCGCTGACTCCCTGGCCTTCGTCACCGCCGCTCAGGACCAGGCCCGCTCGGCCGTCGACACCACCCCACGGGTCCTGTCCATGCTGTCGATGCGCGAAGCCTTCGCTCACGCCACGCTCGGCAACCGGGACTCCACTCACCAGGCGATCGGAGAGGCGCACCGCCATTTCGAGCAGATCCGGGTGACCGACCCAGACCCGTCCTGGGTGACGTACTTCGACGAGACGAAGCTGATCGTGGACACGGGGATTGCGCACGGACGGTTGGGCGAAGCAGCGACCGCCGAACCCTTGATCGCGGACGCGTTGCGGCGCGAGGCCCGCAGCAACCAGCGAGGGCGCGCGTTTCACTCGTTCTGGCTTGCCCGTACGCAGCTGGATCAGGGCAAGCTCGACCAAGCGTGCGACACCGCCACCCAAGCACTGGAACCGGCGTCGGCAGTGGCCTCCGAGCGAGTGTCAGGCCATCTCCGGGAGTTCTACGACCAGTTGGCCCCGCACAGGCAGGAGCCCGTAGCCCTGGCCTTCGAGGCGCGGCTACGGGCACTCCTCCCGCCAGTCAGCGGATCGCTTCGTCCATGAGCAAGTAGAGGAGACCGACGAGCGAGCCGCTGCTCACGACCTCCCGACGGTCGATCATGCCCCGCAACTCTGAGAGGGGGATCCACTCGATCCGGTCGGACTCGTTCTTCTCTGTGGGCGGCCCGGCGTATGTGGCGCCGTCGATCCGGAAGACGTGATGCTGCGAGTCGGTGATCCCGTTGGCCGGCTCGGCGTAGATCAGAGGCTTGATGGGGCCGGGGCGCCACCCCGTTTCCTCCAGCACTTCGCGTCCGGCCGCCTCTTCGGGAGTCTCGCCCTCTTCGACCAGGCCCATGGGCAGCTCCCAGGCCCACGAATCGGTGATGAAGCGGTGCCGCCACATCATCAGGACCTCTTGACGGTCGTTGACCACGGCGGCCACGGCCAGGTGCCGCAGACGCACAACGTGGTACTCCCACCTGCGCCCGTCAGGCTGCTGGACGTCGACCAGACACAGATTCACCCACTTGTTCGTGTAGATCTGTCGCTCACCGTGCGTCTTCCACTCCATACCTGCGACCCCTCTCGATCGGTCTCCAGGATCTCAGACCGGTTCGGAGGAGGGCGCACGTTCAGCCCTTTTCACGTCACCTTGACGAGATGTCCGCTGGGATCGGCCGTCTGCCCCCGTGAGGCTGCGCTGTCATCCACTCCGTGATCTCCGCGGGCTCGCCACGGTTGACGGAAGTCCCCCCATTCGTTTACGTCAGGACGGCTCCCCGTCAACACGCTTTCCAACTGTGGTGGTGGGGCGATGAGTTGTGTGCGAGGGCCTTCACCAGCGTTCATGGTTGTACGGCTGGCGGGACAGTCACTACTCGGGGCCCCGTCTGAACGTCGACGAACGCCGGTGAATGAGACGGACATTGAGACGGACGTGGCCGGACTAGCCAGCACATCGGGCGTGGCCAGTCGGGAGGGAAAACGGGGCGGTGTCCTCGTCGCCATGCACGATGAATCGTGGGAGCTTCGTCGAGTACGACGAAAGTGACGTCCAAGGCCCTTGATCGCCTTTCCAGCGCGGGGGAGGCGCAGCGCGTCAGGCACGTGTGTCTCCGGGGACCTCACTGCGGACGCCCCTTTCGAGGTGCAGGAGCGTCCGCCCTCACGATGCGCCCATCTCTGCGGCTGTCACACCCTGAAACGCTCCGCCTAGGACTGGCACTCGATCTTTCAACCGAGTAGGGATGCTGTATGGCGACCTAGATAGCGGGCCACCTGAGCACCTGTAAGTAGCGGGGGGTCGAGATGAACTGGTGGCAGTTTGGCATCTTCGGTGCTGGGGGAGGCCTGAGCGTTGAACTCCTTGCTGTATTCCGGGGATGCGCGGAATGGCAGGCCGCCCGCCGCACCGCAAGCGGTCGGCTGCGAGCAAGGCCTCCTACTTTGCGGCAGTACCTGGACACGGCTGCTCACGTATGTCTTGCCGTCTTACGCTCCGCCATCGGAGCGGGCGCAGCAGTCCTCTTCGGGACCAGCGGGCAGATCAGTGGAACCTATGCCGCGGTGGCATTGGGGGTCTGCGCGCCGGCCGTTCTGGGCCAACTGGGTGCCTCCCCTCATGTCGCGCGTCTCATCGTCGGTCCTCCTGTGCCCGCACCCGCAAGTAGCGATGCGTCTCCAGGAGGATCCGCACTTGAGACGACTGGTTCCGGAGGCGCCCAGTGAGGACGAACCTGCAGCGGCGCGTGCTGATGACTCTCCTGGGAGTGCCTGAGAAGGGCTACCAGCCTCTCCTTCCCTCTCGACACTTCGAACTCCCTCTGTATCGTCGCGTAGCTGCAGGTCTGTTCGGCGTCTCCTTGGACCACCCTTTTGTTCAGAGGACGGCCGGGACGCCTGCCGTCAAAGCTCGTCCTGTGGGACCGAGCGCAACGCTGACGACGTTACCGAGTGACGGCGCCGCCGACACCGAGCCGCGATCGCCATCAGAGGGACGATCAGGGGGAAGTCTTGGTTGGTCCAGCTCGTCTCTGGAGAGCACTCACGAGGAATCCGAGCATCACGAACCACCTTTTGTGCCCCACCTTCTTCGAAAGCCATTTGACGAGAGCTCGGAGCCTCAGAGCCCGTACAGTGCCCCTGAGATCGTGGGACAGGCACTCCGTCGACCCGATCGCCTCCCTTCTCTTCTTGCCGCGGCGCGGCGGCGCAAGATATGGAGTCCTCAGCTCCTGCTGTCGGTAGCGGCGGGCGCTCTCGGTGCGGCCTTGGTTGTCACTGGTGTCTGGCTCGTCCTGGCGCAAGTCCGGTCTGGGGACGAGAACGTGCCCCCGTACGGGTCGAGGATCTCTCTTGCCGAATCGTTGAAGGACGGTGACTGCGTCGTCGCCGAGTGGCCGGGGGTTCGTTTCAAGGGCACGCCTCGCCTCACCTTGGACCTCACGTGTCGAGCCAAGGCGCTCGATGGCCAAGTCATGGCGATGGTTGAGGCCGCGACTGACTCGGAGGCGCGGTCGCATGGAGCCGCGCAGTGCGAACAGCAGACGCAAGAGATCCGGGCCAAACTGGCGGACGTCCGCAGCTTCGCCGTCGTTCCGACCCGAAAAGGGTTCAAGGCTGCCGGGGGGCGCATCGCGTGTCTGGTGCTGGGCGCGCATGGCCCGTTGTATGGACCACTCGGCAGCTATCGCAAGCTTGGTACAGCGTTCACTGACACGGCGACCATGCAGAAGGGGGACTGTCTGAAAACCTCGTCAAACAGGAACGCCCGTCTTGTCTCTTGCGCCGGCCCGCACGACGAACAGGTGCTCGGTTTTACTCGGCTCGGTTCTGAGGTGACGCTCGCCGAAGCCCGTAAAGGCTCGGATGCGGCGTGTTCAAAGGACGTGCCGCCGCGCGACTACGGCTTCGACCAGTCGATCTACACCTCCGGCTCTTGGAGCAGCAAAGGCTCCTGGTTGTCGGGCACCCATTTCGTCGTGTGCACGGTCCGGAAGCAGAACGGAGGCACCATCGAGGGGAGTGCATTCTCAACGAGCGCGGCTACGCTACCAACGGGCCCGGCTCCACCATCATCTTCGTGAATCTGAGCCGCCTGCGTACGCCCACGGGTTCCCTGGATGCGCTGTCTGTTCTGACCTGCGGTGGACCTGGAGTGGGACGGAGGTGGTCGCCGACTTGTTCCCTGCCGTTCCCCGTGGTTCTCCGCGGGATCTGGCACACATCTGGCACGTCCGACTTCTCCGGGCTGAGAGTCTGGGCCGGTGACTGATGATGAGGTTGTCGAGGCGTTGCGGGTCGTAGCGAGGGCGGGGACTTTGCCACCGCCCGCAACACCGGAGGCTGTCGCCGCGGTGGAAGAGGCCATCGGGTTCCCGTTGCCTCCTCTCCTGCGGCGCTTGTATGTCGAGGTCGCCAACGGGGGATTCGGCCCGAACAAGGGAATCCTGGGCGTGAGCGGTGGGGCCGCGCAGGGCAACTTCGCGGACATCGCCGAGTTGTACCAGGACGGGCCGGAGATTCGTGGCGTATAAGCCCGCCAGGTGGAGGCGTCGGTCTGTCGGTCCCACCAGGAGGCCCGTTTCGTCCTCGCAGAGGCGGAGGTCCCCCTGGTACTCGATCAGGTGCAGCCGGGGCATCCTGCCCGGCGGAGGCACGAACCGGCCTTTCGACCCGTCGGACGGAACGTAGAAGCTTTCTGCGGCTCGCGCATCCACGAGAAATCCTCTCTCCCCGAGTTGGCCAACCTACTGCGGCCACACGTAGGCCAGGGCCCACTTGGCGAGAACCCTGCACCTTGACCTGGCTCACAGCCCCAGAGGGACCGGCTCCACGAGGGTTGGCCTACGCATTACGAGTTGTCTGATCTTGGTCCGTAGGTATCCACGAGTGTCCACGAGTCGAGCTTCATACCTGGTCACTGCGACTATCGGACCTCCCCGGATGACCGCGGGCGTGGCTGGAACGAGAGGTCATCGAGACCACAACTGAGACCCGCCTTCAATCTTTGAGAGCAAGGCAATCTCGACTGCCTACCGCACGCCCCCGCCTTGATGGGCTCCGTTCCAGTTCGGGCCGTATGCCGAGAGAGATGACGCCGAACCCTCGTGCCCCTGTGCCGCACCTAACGCCATAGAAGCGTTCACCTCCGGTTGCGGCAGGCACTCTGCGGAGCGACCATGGAATGAGAGTTTATGGCTGTGGATGCACACAATCTACCAAAGATCTTGATAGTCGAATTAGCTGAGCGCGGCAAAAGAAAGAGTTACACCTCCGCGCTTACTCGCATCCGACACGTAATCGATCACGACAGGCACCCGATGACCAGCGCCTCAATTCTGCAAGGTACTCGTCACCTGCGAACCAATAACCAGAATCCTTGCCTATCTGGAAACCTCCCTCTCCTGAAATGAGGTGATGTTGATGGCTACCGGGGATCTGTTCGAGAACGTCCGCCAGGCAGCGGTTCACAAGCCTATCTGGTACACCCTCATAGCTTGTACTGCAGCAGCGACGCTAGGTCACGGACTAATCTGGCTCTCATGGGCGATAGATTGGACTAAATATATTCCGTGGCAGCCTGTCGCCGGGATTGCCCTGGTTATCACATCGCTAACCTCCTATGCAGGTTTCTACGTCGCTACACGGAGAGCTCGTATCGCGATCGCCTCTAGCTTCCTGGTGACATTCCTAGTTCTGCTTTCTTACACTGTCGCCCTCCAACCGTTGGCCGACGTCACACAAGGCAATGCTCACGAGATAGTAAGTGATTTTAGAGGCATCGTTAAGACAGTGATTGCTTTCTATTTCGGCAGCGAGGCGCTCGTTTCTACCGCAAAAGTCATAGCCTCCCGAAAGACCGCACGGGACGCTTCGGACATTAAAAGGTCTGACGCTGACCTCGTACTCCCCGCCCGGGAGGATGAATCTGACTCTTCTTTCGAACCAAAAATTGATTCGCGCAGCTCATCATAGATGACGGTTACCGGACGGATAAGTGGTGCCAAATGTTCAACTGCAAAGGCTTGGAAGTTCCTGCCAGGAGGTCGGATGTTTAGGATGCTTTTGCACGTCTTGTGATAACCGTGGGCCGCACCGTTCATTTAGCCGTCAAAGAGCGGATGCCGTAATCACACCAGCCACGCCATGATGGTTGCATCTCCCAACAGCCGTGACAGGTGTCCTGTCTCACTCAATCGAGTCGTTTTCTCAACGAACCGAGTCGTTCGGGCTTCCGTCTCAGCGAACCTAGTCGCGCGGTTGAGCGTGCTGGGGGTGCCGGATGGCTGTACCGGCTGGGGTGGATCAGGCAGGGTCGTGCGTCGAGTTGTCGTACGTGGACGCGGTGCACGGACTTCGTCGGCGTCCGCTGCGGGACTGTGTGACGGGCCGGTTCGAGGATGTCGATCCAGTGCGTACGTTCCGGTGGTCGCGCGGTGAGCGTCACTTCCCGGGCTGGTACTGGCCGGCGACGACCGGGCGGCACGTGGGCTTCGAGTCGTGGCTGGAGCGGGACCGGCTGCTGCTGATGGACTTCGATCCGAGCGTGGTGGGGATTGACTCTCAGCCGTTCTGGCTGCACTGGCATGACGGTGAGCGGGAGCGTCGGCACGCTCCGGATTACTTCGTGCGCCGTGCGGACGGCTCGGCGGTGGTCGTCGATGTTCGTGCGGACGATCGGATCGAGCCGAAGGACGCTGAGGCGTTCGAGGTGACGCGTCTGCTCTGCGCCCAGGCCGGGTGGAGGTTCGAGCGTCTGGGGACGCCGGACGCGGAGCTGCTCGCGAATGTCCGGTGGCTGTCGCGCTACCGGCATCCACGGTGTCTGCGCCACCCGGCGGCTGACCGGCTCCGGGAGGTCTTCGCAGCCCCGGGACCTCTCATGGTGGGGGCGGATGCCGCCGGGGATCGGCTGTTGACGCTGCCGGTGCTGCACGGCGGAGCCCGTTCCGCCCCTACTACCGCTGCTGAGCCTTGGAATGCCGGTCTCGCAGCCAGTCATCGATGACCGCAAAGTCCGTATCAGCAAGTCCGATCATGGCATCGACACGGTGGAGGAGGGCGTGCCCTTGATGGTGGGTTGACACCCACGCCCGGTCGAGATCGGTGATCGAGTCGTCGACCCAGACGAACGGACGTCCTGCCGCAGCCTGGACTAGGGCTCGGGTCTTCCAGTTCAGGGCGCCAACCTCGTACTCGTCCGGCACGTCCGGCAAGTCGGCCACCGGAAGCTCTGGCAACCCGAGCAGCGGAGATATGACCTCGTTGGCTTCTTCCATCCATGCAGTCGCCCACATCAGCACACAGGGCAACGCAAGCAGACGCGAACCATGCGCAAGATCGATATTCGCCAGCAGAGGGTTCGACACATCCTGCCAGTCGTCCCATCCCGCAGGGGTCGAAGGGAGCCGCGCTCTCCCGAAGGGCAGGAGCGTCCCATCGACGTCCAGGAAGAGCAACGGGTGCTCCGGATGATCGGCCATGGCCGCACGCTAGCGGCTCTCCGCCCGAGCGAGCAGCTGCATTTGGCTCACGTGGCCAGTCCCAACACGGTGAGTCTGTCTCAACGAACCCTGTCGACGCGTCTCACCCAATCTAGTCCACGCAGGTCAGCCCAGGACTGGACGACTAACTTCGTTGAGACAGGACAACAGGGGCGGCCATAGAGTGAGGCACCATGCGAAGCCTGGACCGTCTACCGAAGGCCCATCTCCACCTTCATCTCGAAGGTGCGATGCGTTCCGTCACTCTCGCGGAGCTGGCGAGCGAGCGTGGCGAACGACCACCGGATTCAGGTGGCTTCACCTCATTGCATGGCGCCGCGCTGCCCGGCTGGTGCGCGAGGGCCCGCGCAGGAACCTGCTGCGGCTGGTACGCGAGGTGGTCGAGGACGCTGCCGCGAACGGAGCGGTGTGGATCGAGCCGCACCTGAACCCCCTGACCTACGAAGACAATTCGGACGCCGCGCTTGACCTGCTGGACGAGGTGATAGACGAGGGTCGCCGCACGAGCGCCCGGCTGGGCGTCGGCTTCGGCATCCTGATGTTCGCCCGGCGCAACGCGGACCCGTCGTAAGCGGCCGAGACCGCCCGACTCGCGGCGAGACGGTCAGAGAATGGGGTGGTTTCCTTCGGCCTGACCGGAGATGAAGCCCGCCATGCCCCTGAGCCGTTCGCTGAGGCGTTCGCCATCGCGCGCGATGCCGGACTGATTCCCGCCGCACATGCAGGGGAACTCGCCGGCCCGGCCAGCGTGCGCGCCGCACTCGACGTACTCGGCGCGCGGCGAATTGCCCGTGGGGTACGGGCCATCGAAGACCCGCCTCTTCTTGCCCGCCTGGCCGCGGAAGGCATAGTCCTCGACGTCTGCCCCACCTCCAACGTCGCCCTCGGGGTCGTCGCACCCCTGTCTGCGCACCCCCTGCCCCAGCTCCTGCAAGCAGGTATCCGGTGCACCCTCAACGCCGACGACCCCCTCGTGTTCGGCCCGGGACTGCTGCAGGAGTACGAAACAGCCCGCACGGCCCTATCCCTCAACGACACCCAACTCGCCGCCGTGGCCCGCACCTCACTCGAAGCCTCCGGCGCCCCGCGCACCACCATGGAAGACGCGGTCACCCGCATCGACGCATGGCTCGACATCCCGGATCAGGCAGCTACGCCCCCCGATCCAAGAGGCACGCCAGCCGCCCGATCATAAGGCGCCTTCAGCACCAGCCAGAGATTGCGAGGCTAGTGTCTCTGAAACTGGATTTTCCGCGGTGCCTGAGCTGAGTTCGCCTGTGGTGTCACCAACGGGATGTAAGCGCCGCGGCAAGGCCGATGAGGGTTACTGAGGCACACATTGGGAAGACTGCTCCTTCTGGCATGAGGAATGCAACGACCAACAGTCCAGCGGTAGCCATGTGGCGACCAAGTTGTGTCGCTTCCCAGACCCAGAATTCTCCGGTAGGGATAAATTCGACTAGATCCACGGTAGACGCACCGACACCGCCGAATCCGAGGCCTAGAAGAAAAAGGGGAATTGTCATCAAGGAAAGGGGTCCGGAGTGGAGAAATGGTAGCGACAAGAGAGTGAATCCAAGGCAGAGAAGGAGGAGGTAGGCGATCCAGAGTGGCCTGGGACTTCTGACCGATTTGCGAAGACGGTGGCGGGTGGTTGCAGCGACACTTGCTGCGAATGCCATCAAGCTGAGCAGCAAGCCGGACTGTAGGACAGTTGCGCCTTCCACCCGCAAGAGGATGAAGGGCGCCATGGCGACGCATACCGCCTCCGCAGCTGCAGTAATCGCGACATTGAAGACAATAAATAGGGTTCTTGGGCTGGGTCGGTACGCAGACGTGACCAGTGACGGGCTAAAACGCCTACTGGACCATTGGCTGATGAGGAAAATGCTGACAGATCCCACCATGCCTGACCCTAGGAGTAGGGCTGCGAACGGAATGGAGCGGCTCGAGAAAGAGATCGACGACAGTGTGGAGACGGTGAAAACTAATGCCACTCCCCACCTTAGCCTTGACTGAGGCGTGGTCACAGTGAACCCATCAATGCGCTGCACTAGTAGCAAGCTGATTGCGGCGGCACACGCAGGGAGGGGGAAAGCTAATTGCCACCCGGAAAGGCCGAATAGTGGATTCTGAGTGACTAGTAGCCCGCCGAGGAGGGGGCCAAGCAAAAGGCCGCAAAAGGCAGCGGCACTGTGGAAGCTGAGTAGGACGATTCTTTCTCTAGCTTGCGAAATCCGGTTCGCATGCATGACCAGTGAGATTAGTCCGAACGAGCCCACCCCTTGCAGGAAACGCCAAACCGACATCTGTTCAGTCGACGTTGCGGTCATGGCTCCCACTGATCCCAGCAATAGCGCCGATAGTGTCACGTAGTGCGCCACCCTTTTCGCATGCTGAGAGCCGCCAATTATGATGGCCGTGGCTGCCGCTCCCGTGACGTAAGGGCCCGCTAGGCGCAACCACTGCCCCGGTTGGTGGAGCTCGCGTGTCAAGGTGGGTAGATTGGTCGCGACCGCAGTCATGGCCACATTGTTGAGAAACACAGCGATAGCCAGCATAAGTACAAGGGTGCGGCTGAGGGCGGACGTCTGCGTTCGGGAATCGACCTGCCGCTCAAGAAGTTGCAATTCGGCTGCGATCGCGTCCATGCCGAGACCGGAATCGTGAACCCGCTCTTTCCAGCTCTCTCCTGCTTCGGTCCTTCCTGTTGCGTCTTCTCTCCGTAGTTGTACCGCTTCGCCACTTACCTTCACTAAATCGTCGGCCGCACGCGAGACCTGCTTCTCTTTCAGTCTACGTTCGAGGCAGTCGGACCAGTTGGGGATGATCGTTGTCTGAGCGGTGGGCAGGAAGGCGGGAGCACGCCGTGACATGACCGCAACGACACGACCAATGAAAGAGTCGGCCCACATGGCGCCTATGCACCCCCTGCCTGTGAGTTCTCACCCTGACCCGTTGAGTTCCCTGTGCTGGACTGGTCTTGATTCTGCTCTTGTGCAACTAGCAGGCTCGCGCGAACTATCAATGGGACGAATGTCGTGATCTTTTCAAGAACGTGAGGCGCCGCTGCGCCGATGATGACTACTGACCATGCAGGTGTCGTGTGTGGGAACGTCGCTGTCATTGCTGCGGCGGTTCCGGCACCGAGGGTCACGCGCAGTACTGTCGCAACGGCATATGCCAACAGGCCAGGGGCCGGTAATGGATTGCGCTGGTTGCGCGGTGGCTTGGGTGGCTCCTGGCCTGACGTCAGACTGCTCGCCTTGACCTCCCAAGGGAGCCGCTGCCACCGTCTAACAGCAACGATGAAGTCGAGGGCGTCCATCGCGAAGCCACCAAAAGCCCCCCATGCTGCCCCCTCGAGTAGTTGCATGACATGAGGTTAGGGCGTGATGGGGCGGTAGTTGAGGGGAATGTTGCAACTTTGCCCACCGGCTCACTTTCGCTGTTCGCCGGTGGGCGGGTGCTTCCGCGAAGCCAGTGCGCACGGGGTCTCGGCGTCGCTCGAATCCTGACCCTCTGACGAGTAGAGAAGGTTGTAACTCAATCGGGTTGTTGGGGTTGTGCCACTGACGATCTGCGGGGGCCGACTGCCGCAGCGGTAGTTGCCAACGTCGGCCGTGCCAGAGCTGTGGCGGATCTGATCACAGACCGTCGTTGACGGCAGCGCTGACGGCAACGACGGCACACGGACGCACATGATCGCCAGCCTGAGCATTCGGACTGGGAGCCCGTTGGTGCCCCTCACAGCAAGCTGCCCGATCCTACGGATCAGAAGGTTGCAGGTTCGAATCCTGCCGAGTGCACACAGATCGAAGGCCCCTTGGGATCATCCCAAGGGGCCTTCGGCGTCAGCCGGTGACATCGACAGCCCCTCAAGGACGCCCCGGCGACCACCCATCTGGTCGGGGCGATCTGGTTCGCGTGTGTTGTTCTTGGCCTGCATGGCCTGCTCATCGGGCGTGGTTTTGCCCTGCACGCCGAACCGAGGACTTGGCCCAGCAACGTCGGTTGGTCCAGGAGGTCCGCCCGATCCTGAAGTCGGGGTGTCGGAGGTGGTCGTATGGCACGATCTTCGGTGTGGACTGGGGGACGCTGGTCGGGACGGCGCTGGGAGCGGTGCTCGGGGTCGGGGCGACGTTGGCCGGGGAGCATCTGCGGTGGCGGCGGACGGTCAGGGACAACAGGTTGCAGGACCGCCGAACCATGTACGCGGATTGCCTGGTCGCCCTTCGTCGCGCGCACGAGGCCATGCGGCTGGCCGCTGACGAGGAGTACTCGGACCCCAAGGCGAGGGCGGCCAAGATCCGGCAGGCGTTCCAGGGGTCGGGGTGCGACGAGGCGCGAGAACGACTTGTTCTGACGGCAGCCACCGAAGTGATGGAAGCCATAGACGCCTCGTACCACTCCTTGCGCGAGGTTCGGGAAACACTCGCGTCCGGATGCACGGTGGCGTCGGACGAGTACCACGCGGCCAGGCAGGCTCATGGCGACGCGACCCGGGCCGCGCGCACGGTGTTCAGGCGGGATCTGGCGACCCTGGAGCTCTGATCCGTCCGCGTGTTCGAACCGCCCGGGACTCCCGGGCGGCGATTCTTCTTCCGATCTGTGCCGACGACCACAGCCAGCGGGGCCCGCGTAGGCTCATACTGAGTCATGACTAAGCCCGCGGTACCGAAGCGTCACCTGCCCACCAGCCCCTTCAAGGCCCCGGTCCCTCCGGCTCCCAAGCACTTCGCCATGGGCGACCAGGTCACTCATGACGTGTACGGCCTCGGCCGGGTGGTCGGCGTCGAGGACGGCATCGCCGCGCTCGTGGACTTCGGTTCGGCGCAGATGCGGATCCTGAGCCCCTACAACAAGATGACCAAGCTGTAGGGCCGCTTCAACCCTCCGGCGCGGCGCGTGACCCACGTGCCCAGGGGACCCGGTGATCGCGGTGGGGATTCCGTGCGCTAGCGTGGCTCGCTTTTGTCGTGTACACCAATGGGGGGTCCGATGCGGCGAACCGCAGCGGCCGCGAGCGCCGTCACCGTGCTCGTGCCGCTTCTCCTGGCCGGCGCTTCCACGGCGTCGGCCGCGACCACCGGGTCGCTCACCGTCAGGACGCTGGACCGCAGCGGCAAGGCGGTCTACGCGCAGGTGGCGGTCTACAACACCAAGACGTACGACTTCCGTTACATCGAGGGGAACAAGAAGACCTCTCTGCCCAACGGCACTTACGAACTCGCCAGCTCCTTCGTCGGCGGCAACAGCGAGGACGCCATCGTCGGCGGCCACAGCGTGAAGGTCTCCGGCGCGACGACGACCACCTTCGACGGACGCAAGGGCCGTGCCGTCAAGGTGTCGCTCAGCCCCGCCCCGGGCAGCGGCTACGACCACACGGTCACCGCGGCCGTCTGCACCGTCGACAACAGCCCGGCCACCATGAGCATTTCGGCCGACGCCGGCGACCTGTACGCCATCCCCAACAGCAGCAGGGCCTACGAGCTCTCCTACGGCACCACGTACGAGCCGCACTCCACGACCGGCGGGGACTTCTGGATGGCGTCGGCCACCCACAGCCGCGGTGTGCCGTCCGGCGTGTCCGCCGCGCTGAAGAAGTCCGGGCTCACCAACCTCAAGGTGTCCGCCCGCTCCGGCCCCGACAGCGGGCAGGCGCAGTTCTCCTTCAGCTACTCCTCGGGGGGTGGGGACGACTGCTCGATGCAGACGAACGGGCTCTGGTTCCAGCGCGACCTGCCCAACTCCTTCACCGCCCACATCCCGGCCGGCAGCTGGGATGTGAGCCAGCAGAGCCACGACTTCGTCTACAGCGGGCACCACACCTACGCGGCCGGCAAGACCACCTCGCTGTCCATCGGCCACGCCGTCTGGGGACCCGGCGGGAAACTGCCGTACACCTGGTACCACCAGCTGTACTTCGGGGACGACAACCCGTTCGCCGACCCGAAGTTCACGGCGGGCGGGGTGCTGGCCTCCGGCACTCTGAAGCTGACCCACGCGGGCAAGACGCTCTACCAGCACAACTACAGCCCCTCGACTCAGCTCGATCCGCATCCGCGTATCCCCGGGTCGGGCTGGTACACGCTCACCGAGACCGCCCATCGAAGCGGTCTGCCGTCCGGTTCGCTGTCGACCTCCTCCAGCCTCTCGCTGCACTTCTACGCCGACGCCGGCAAGAACCAGCAAGTGCGCGACTACATCAGCCGGTTCTGGCCCGAGGGGCTCAACTCCCGGAACCAGGCGGCCGCCGGCTCGACCACCACCGTCGACCTGGG
This sequence comes from Streptomyces sp. NPDC005648, assembly GCF_040605395.1. Lineage (NCBI taxonomy): Bacteria > Bacillati > Actinomycetota > Actinomycetes > Kitasatosporales > Streptomycetaceae > Streptomyces > Streptomyces sp. NPDC005648. The sequence continues at coordinate 42,556 of NZ_JBEXCS010000053.1, forward strand.
CATGCAGCGGCTCGGTACGGACGACAGCACGATCGGCCGGCTGTCGGACGGCGTGAAGTCCGTGCGCGCCTGGTACACCACCGACAACGGCACCCACTGGAAGGCCACCGCGGCGAAGCTGTCCGGCGGCAAGTGGACCATCGCCGTCCACAACCCGGCCTCCGGCCCCGGCCGCGTCGGCCTGCGCTCGACGGTCACCGACACCCACGGCGACAGCTCCACGACCACGGTCTACAACGCCTACGCCGTGAGCTGAGGAGACAGCCTCTTTCCTTCTCCGGGCGTACGGCGGCCATACTCGGGGCCATGGCTCCAGCGCCCGCGCCCCCCACCGCCTCCGAGCCTCGCCCCCGCCTGCTCGCCGACGTACTCGCCGCAGGTGCTCCCTACTCCCTCGCGCTCACCGGTGACTACGCCGTCCAGGCACACGGCTTGGGGGGCCGTGTCGGCCAGGACCTCGAAGTCGCCACGGAGAGCGGCGAGGACATGGCGCGGATCGTCGCCGTGCTACGGGCGGGACTGTGGGAACGGGGCTGGCAGGCAGGGGTGTCGGGGGCGGCGGACTCCCTCACCGCGCGGCTGATCGTCACCGATCCGGACGACGGCGAGGCACACGGGGTCGGCGTCCTCAAGGAGCTGCTGTGGCGGCGGCCGGTCCCTACCGGGTTCGGCCTCGCCCTCTCCCTGGAGGACGTCGTCGGTACCAAGGTCCGGGCGCTGGCCGATCACGGACTTCCCCGCGACCTCATCGACATCCGCGCCGCCGCGGACCGCTGGACCGCCCCCGAGCTGGAGGAACTCGGTCGCCGTCACACGCGCGACGGCACCCTCGACCTCGCCGACCTCCGTATGCGGCTGACCGGCATGGAGTGGATCGACGACACCCTGTTCACCGCGTACGGCCTCGACACGGACGCGGTCGGCGAGCTGCGCGGGTGGGCCCAGGGGTGGGCGGACGACATCGGGGAGCGGTTGCTCGAAGGGGGCGATCCGGAGGAGGACGCGGGTCAGGCGTAGGTCCAGCGCCAGGCGTTCGAGCTGTACGCGCATCTGATCGCCGTACCGCCCGCCGTGGTCGTCGTGGCACCGTGGTCGCTGTTGCGGCAGAACTGTCCGGCCGAGTAGCAGTTCCCCGAGTTGGAGACGATCGAACAGGTGCCGGTGCTGTCATGGCTGCCACCGGTGGTTCCGGCGGACCTCGCGGTGGTCGTCCTCGTGACGGTGACCGTGGGGCGGGGCTTGGCCGCGGCCTTCACGGTCTCGGTGACGGTCGGAGCGGGCCGGGGCGTGGCCGTGACCGTCGCGGTGACGGTCGCCGCGGGCGGGGCTTGGGCCTCGACGGGCTGCTGGTCGCCGCCGTTGCCGGAGGTGCCGATGAGGATGCCCGCGATGAGGAGACCGGTTCCGCCGGCCCATACGCGCGGACGTCTGCGGAGCGGGCGGATGTCCGGCGGGCGTGGTGCGGGCGGTATGGGTGCCATGTACGGGTTGGTCATCTCGTCCCCCAGGGTGCTTCCGGTGGGGTGACCGTAGTCCCGCGTGCGGCGATGTGTGTGGGTTGTGTGAAATAAGTGATTGCCTTGTGACTTCTTGTGACGTCAGGGGTGTCGGCTCAAGCCGCCGCGCGTGTCCGCCAGCCGGTAGAACGCCTCTGTGGTGCGGGGGTGGGCGAGTTCGTCCAGCAGATGGCGCCATTCGGGGTCGGCGGCGTCCGGGTGGGCCTGGTCCCAGGCGGTGAGGAGCGGGCTGAGTTCGCTCTCGGACCTCTCGTGCGGGATGGGGTTCTGCTGTGGCTTCATGGGTTTCCCTCTCTTGTTCCGATTCCAGTCCCTGTGTTCTTGTTCGTGTCCCGGCTCCCGGTCGTGTTCCTGCTCCCGGTCCTGTTCCTGACCGATCCGATCGGATGCTTCTAAGATGCCGCCCTTCCGGCGCCACCACCATGAAGCGTCCTACCGAACCGGGGGTGCAGCCACCCGCACCCCGTAAGCGGGCGTATGCCCCCATCCCCGTACCACGGTCACCGTCGGTGCGAACCACGCCCCACGCGCGCGGGTACCCATCCGCCTGGGCTTCCGGGTCCCCTTCTCCGTCCCGCCCGCGAACACGAACAGCCGCAGGACGACGAAGCGGCCGACGCCGGCGAGGGCGGAGGCGCCCAGATAGACGATCTGCTCCGTCGCCATCGAGGGGGACGGCTGCACGGTGTGCAGGACGAACATCGCGGCGCAGGTCACCACATAGGCCGCCGTGGCCGAACCGGCCGAACGCCAGTGTTCGCGCAGGCCGGGCCGGCGTCCGGTGCCGAAGGTCACGCGTGCGTGGAGCTCGGTGCACAGGAGGGTCGACGCGACCGTGATCACCGCGTTGGCCACCACCCACGGCATCGTCAGGGCCACGAGCGGGACCGCCGCGCTGGAGAGCAGACCGACACCGCCACCGCACACCACGAAACGGAGGAAGGAGGCCAACGGGCCCACCGGGACCCGGACTTCCGGCGTGACCTCCGTGCGCAGCGTGTCCATGGCGGTTTCCCTCGGGTGTGGAGTCAGTGGTGATCAGCTGTCTCCCACCCTTCCGTCAGACGCCGTCCGGAACGATGGGGCACGCTCCCGAAGCCGGGGTAGGGCTGGCTACACCCTCAGTCCCGGAATCAGCTGGCTGACCTGCGCGGATGCCGCTGAACCGGGCCGTTGTCAGTGGCGCCCTCTACTCTCGGAGGCAATGGCACAGGCATGGAGGTGCTCGGGGCTGCGATGGGCGGGTGGTGGGCCCGAGCTGGAGTGGGACGGCGGGCGGCGCAGTGCGCTGACCTGGGGGAAACGGGTGGCCTTCGGGGTCGCGGACGGGGGTGTGCGGACATGTGTGGGAGCGCGGGGGCATGCGTGTCCGATGCGGGCGACCGTGTCGGGGCGGAGTACGGGGGCGCGGTGCGAGGAGTGCGCGCGGCTGGACCGTGCGCACTCGGTGGCCGCCGACACCATCGCGGACGATCCACGGCCGTACCACGTATATCTGGCGTGGTTCGGGCCCGGCATGGTCAAAGTGGGCATCACCGCCGAGGAGCGGGGCTCGGCGCGGCTGCTTGAACAAGGGGCCGTCTGCTTCAGCTGGTTGGGCCTCGGGCCGCTGATGGCGGCCCGGCGGAGCGAGGAGCTGTTGCGGGCCGCGCTCCAGGTACCGGACCGCGTTCCGTACGGCGAGAAGCGGGCTGTGCGGTCCCGGTTGCCGGCGTCGGCTGAGGAGCGGGCGGCAGAGGTGGAGGCGCTGCACGGACGGGCCGTCGGGTTGGCCGGCTGGCCCGAGTCGCTGGCGCGGGAGCCCTGCCACGTCGTCGACCATGCGGGGGTGTTCGGGCTGGAGGGGGTGCCGGCCGCTGTCGGGGAGGTGGCTGAGCTGGTCGCCGGTGGGTGGGTGAGCGGGGAGCTGGTCGCCGCCGCGGGTCCGGATCTGCACCTCGCCGCCGGGCGGGGAGTGGTGGTGCTGGACACCCGGCTGATGACGGGGTGGGACGTCGTGCCCGCCGCGGAGGAGCATGGATTGACCGTTCCCGTGCGGGAGTTGCGGGGGAGCCGTGAGGCTGCGGGGGTACAGGACGGGTTGTTCTGAGCGGTCGGGGGTGCCCGGCCGGAAGTTCAGGAGTTGGACCCCCGGGCGCACGCCCGGGCTCTCCGTCGTATGGGAGGGAACACTGGTACGAGCGATACTCCCTGCACATGGCCAGGGTCGAGCACAGCCACGGTTTCGAGAGGGTTCATGACTGGGACGGGTACGGGGGCGGAGACGGACGCGGGGGCCGAGGCCGAGGAGGTCCGGCGGTTCTGGCGGCGGCTGGGGCTGCCCGGGATCGTCGACGTCCACACCCACTTCATGCCGGAGCGGGTGATGCGCAAGGTCTGGGACTACTTCGACGGGGTCGGCCCGATGACCGGCGGACTGGAGTGGCCGATCACGTACCGGACGGAGGAAGTGGAACGGCTCGCGCTGATCAGGGAGTTCGGGGTGCGGGCCTTCACGGCCATGCTCTACCCGCACAAGCCCGGTATGGCCCAGTGGCTGAACGGCTGGGCGGTCGACTTCGCCGCGCGCACCCCGGACTGTCTGCACACCTCGACCCTCTTCCCGGAGCCGGGAGTCGAGACCTACGTCCGGGAGGCGCTGGACGCGGGGGCTCGGGTGTTCAAGGCGCATGTGCAGGTGGGGGCGTACGACCCGGCGAGTGAACTCCTCGACCCCGCCTGGGGGTTGCTCTCGGAGGCCGGTACGCCGATCGTGATCCACTGCGGGTCCGGGCCGGCGCCCGGCAAGCACACCGGCCCCGAGCCCATCGCGCGCGTCCTCGCCCGCCACCCCCGGCTGCGGCTGGTGGTGGCCCATATGGGGATGCCGGAGTACGAGGACTTCCTCGACCTGGCCGGGCGGTACGGGGAGGTGCGGCTGGACACGACGATGGCGTTCACGGACTTCGCCGAGCGGCTCGCGCCGTTCCCGCGCCGGGCGCTGCCCCGGCTGGCGGACCTCGGCGACCGCGTCCTGCTCGGCACCGACTTCCCCAACATCCCGTATCCGTACATCCGGCAGCTCCAGGCCCTGGAGGGGCTCGGGTTCGGGGAGGACTGGCTGAGGGCCGTGTGCCATGACAACGGGGCGCGGTTGTTCGGGCTGTGAGGGCGCCTCTCATGGAGCGCACAGCCTGGCTTTACGCCCCGATCACCGCTGCTTGACCGATGATGGGGGCCACGGCCCGGGTGACTGCCGGGCAGGAGCTTCCCAGGCGTTCCCTGAGAGGCGCCTGTGTGTTTCTTAGGGAAATCACAGGTTGTCGAAAGGGTGCTCTCAGAGGATCCAGACAGTGTGTCCGCCATGACCACGACCTCGCCCCAGGGGCGCACCGAACTGCTGAGGCCGGACGGGAGCCCCGTCCGAGTGCTTGTGGTGGACGACGAGATGTCGATCACCGAGCTGTTGTCCATGGCCCTGCGCTATGAGGGATGGCAGATCCGGAGTGCGGGGGATGGCACGGGTGCCATCCAGACCGCGCGGGAGTTCCGGCCCGACGCCGTCGTACTCGACATGATGCTGCCGGACATGGACGGGCTGACCGTGCTCGGCCGTCTGCGCCGCGAGCTGCCGGACGTCCCCGTCCTCTTCCTCACCGCGAAGGACGCCGTCGAGGACCGTATCGCCGGGCTGACCGCCGGTGGCGACGACTACGTCACCAAGCCGTTCAGCCTGGAGGAGGTCGTGGCCCGGCTGCGCGGCCTGATCCGCCGCTCGGGCGCGGCCGACCGCCGTTCGGACTCCGTGCTGGTCGTGGGTGACCTCACCCTCGACGAGGACAGCCACGAGGTGTCCCGGGCCGGTGACGGCATCCATCTCACCGCGACCGAGTTCGAACTCCTGCGGTTCCTGATGCGTAATCCCCGGCGTGTGCTCAGCAAGGCGCAGATCCTCGACCGTGTGTGGTCGTACGACTTCGGAGGGCAGGCCAATGTGGTCGAGCTCTATATCTCGTATCTGCGGCGGAAGATCGACGCGGGACGTGAGCCGATGATCCACACCCGGCGTGGCGCCGGTTACCTGATCAAGCCCGCGGCGTCATGAGCGGGCGACGACGGCCGCATGCGCAGAAGCGACGAGCAGGTCAGCCGCGCACGCTGCGGACGCGGCTCGTCGTCGCCTCCGTGGTGCTGATCGCCGTGGTGTGCGCGGTGATCGGCACCGTGACCACCCTCGCCCTGAGGTCCCACCTGTACGAGCAGCTCGACGGCAAGGTGAAGGACGTCGGCATGCGCGCGGTCGGCGGCCGCTTGGACGGCAAGCAGCTGCCGGGGGGCGGGAACCCGAACGGGGGCGAGGCGGACAAGAAGCCGCCGGTGAGGTTCAGCAACACGGCGCCGAGTGCCAGGGCCGCGGCGTTCGTCACATCGCCTCCGACCCAGCCCAGCACGATTGCCGCGTATGTGAAGGACGGCAAGATCGCCAGTGCCGCCGTCGCCGTGGCGACGAAGGACAGCAACGGCGCCTTCAAGGACATGAGCGCCGGCAGCCTCGACGCGGCCCAGAAGGCGGCCATCGCCTCGGTGGCCAAGGACGGCAAGGCGCACTCCGTCGACATCCCGGGCCGTGGCGAGTACCGCGTCTGGTACTTCACCAGTCAGGACGGCAGCGACTCCTACTACGTCGCCCTCCCGACCTCCGAGGTCGACAACACCGTCAACACCCTCATCCTCGTGGAGGTGAGCGTCACCGCCGCCGGTCTCGGTGCCGCCGTCATCGCCGGTTACGTGCTCGTCGGTGTGGCCACCCGGCCGCTGCGTCGTGTCGCCACCACCGCGACCCGGGTCTCCGAACTGCCTCTCCACACCGGCGAGGTGAACCTGAGTGAGCGGGTGCCGGAGTCCGAGACCGATCCGCACACCGAGGTCGGACAGGTGGGGGCCGCGCTCAACCGGATGCTGGACCATGTGCACGGCGCCCTCCACGCCCGTCAGCAGAGCGAGATGCGCGTACGGCAGTTCGTCGCCGACGCCAGTCATGAGCTGCGCACACCGCTCGCGTCGATCCGCGGGTACGCCGAGCTGACCAGACGCGGAAGAGAGCAGATCGGGCCCGACACCCGACACGCCCTCGGACGTATCGAGTCCGAGGCGGGCCGGATGACCCTGTTGGTCGAGGATCTGCTGCTGCTGGCCCGGCTCGACGCCGGACGGCCCCTGCAGTTCGAGCAGACCGATCTCATCCCGCTCGTCGTGGACACCATCAGCGACTCCCGCGCGGCCGGCATGGACCACAACTGGCGCCTGGACCTGCCCGACGAGCCCGCGCTGGTGTCGGCGGACGCGGCCCGGATCCAGCAGGTGCTGGTCAACCTGCTCGGCAACGCCCGTAAGCACACCCCCGAAGGCACCACCATCACCGCGCGCGTACAGCGGCGCGGACCGTGGATGTGCGTGGACGTGGAGGACAACGGGCAGGGGATCTCCCCGGAGCTGCTCCCGCATGTCTTCGAGCGGTTCGCACGCGGTGACTCCGCGCGCTCCCGTGCCACCGGGTCCACCGGACTCGGCCTCGCCATCGTGCAGGCCGTCGCGACCGCGCACGGCGGTGCCGTGACCGTGGACAGCGTTCCGGGACGCACCGTGTTCACCGTGCATCTGCCCGCTCTTGCCCCGGCGGCTCCCCGCCCGGCGCCGGAAACCAACTGGCAATCGTACTCACAGGTACAGCACAGTGCCGGCACATGGGTGCAACAGGGCACTTGACCAGAGTCGTTTCCATGCGAACCGACTCTTCTCCCGGCACCCTGCCGGCGCGGGAGCACCTCCCGGCCGGCGACGCCGGTACGCCTGTCCTGGACGTAGTGATCCCCGTCTACAACGAGGAGAAGGACCTCCAGCCGTGTGTGCTCAGACTGCACGAGCACCTCAAGCACACGTTCCCGTACGCCTTCCGCATCACCATCGCGGACAACGCGTCGACGGACACCACCCCCCAGGTGGCGGCGCGGCTGGAGGCGGAGATCCCGGAGGTCAGCAACTTCCGGCTGGAGCAGAAGGGACGGGGCCGGGCCCTGCGGACCGTGTGGTCCGCCTCCGACTCCCCCGTCCTCGCCTATATGGACGTGGACCTGTCCACCGACCTCAACGCCCTGCTGCCGCTGGTCGCCCCGCTGATCTCCGGTCACTCCGATCTGGCGATCGGGTCCCGGCTCGCCCGCTCCTCCCGTGTGGTGCGCGGTCCGAAGCGGGAGTTCATCAGCCGCACCTACAACCTGATCCTGCGCGGCTCGCTGCAGGCCCGCTTCTCGGACGCGCAGTGCGGATTCAAGGCGATCCGGCGTGATGTCGCCCAGGTCCTGCTGCCGATGGTCGAGGACACGGGCTGGTTCTTCGACACCGAGATGCTGGTCATCGCCGAGCGCGCGGGCCTTCGTATCCACGAAGTGCCCGTCGACTGGGTCGACGACCCGGACTCCACCGTCCACATCGTGAAGACGGCGACCGAGGACCTCAAGGGGGTCTGGCGGGTGGGGAAGGCCCTGGCCACCGGCTCGCTGCCGCTGGACCGGATCACCCGGCCCTTCGGCGACGACCCGCGTGACCGCGACATCCAGGACGTGCCGAAGGGGCTGGCCCGCCAGCTCGTCGGGTTCTGTGTCATCGGCGGACTGTCGACCCTGTTCTACCTGCTTCTCTACAGCGGCTTCCGGACCTTCGGCGGCTCGCAGCTCGCCAACGCGCTCGCGCTGCTGGTCTCGGCCGTGGCCAACACGGCGGCCAACCGGCGCCTCACCTTCGGCGTGCGCGGCAAGGGCGGCGCCGTCCGCCACCAGGCGCAGGGCCTCGTCGTCTTCGGCATCGGCCTCGCCCTGACCAGCGGTTCGCTCGCCGCCCTGAACGCGGCGACCTCCGACCCGGCGCACTCCACCGAACTGGCGGTGCTCATCGCCGCCAACCTCGCGGCGACCGTCCTGCGCTTCCTGCTCTTCCGCGCCTGGGTGTTCTCCGACCGGCGCGAGGACCAGCCGTCCACGGTGGTGGCCTCGCACACGCCGACGGCCGAATTCCCCCCGCACCAAGGCCGGTTCGGGCAGTCCTACCAGCCGCAGTCCTACCAGCCGCAGTCCTACCAGCCGCAGTCCTACCAGCCGCAGTCCTACCAGCCGCAGCCCCACCAGCCGCAGCCCCCGCTGCCGCAGCGCCAGACCACCCAGTTCCGCGCCGGTGAAGTCGCGGACCACCGCTGGGAGGACGCCACCCCGCATCTGCAGCCGGTGCGTCCGACCGACATCGATCCGAGGGACTGACGATGACCACCGACTACGACCGGCCGACCCATCAGGAAGGGGCCTACAACCCCTCCTCCTGGGGTCCGGAACCGACCACGGCCGTACAGGAGCCCGTCGCTCCGGCGGCGCCCGAGGCCGGCGAGCCCCAGCAGCCCTTCGTCCGCAGACTGTGGCGCGGGCGCCCCGAGGACCCCCGCTGGGTCCGCCCGGCCTTCTGGGCCCTCCTCCTCGCGACCGGCCTGCTCTACCTCTACAACCTGAGCGCCTCCGGCTACGCCAACTCCTTCTACTCGGCGGCCGTCCAGGCGGGCAGCAAGTCCTGGAAGGCGTTCTTCTTCGGCTCGCTGGACGCGGGCAACGCGATCACCGTCGACAAACCGCCGGCCTCCCTGTGGCCGATGGAGCTGTCGGTCCGCCTCTTCGGCCTCAACTCCTGGGCGATCCTGGTCCCCGAGGTCCTGATGGGCGTGGGCGCGGTCGCCGTGGTGTACGCGGGTGTACGGCGCCGGTTCAGCCCCGGGGCCGGTCTGATCGCGGGTGCGGTGCTCGCGCTCACTCCCGTCGCGGCGCTGATGTTCCGGTTCAACAACCCGGACGCCATGCTGGCCCTGCTGATGGCGCTGGCCTGCTACTTCGTGGCCCGCGCCGTCGAGGACGGCAGGACCCGGTGGCTCGTGTGGGCCGGTGTCGCGATCGGCTTCGCGTTCCTCACGAAGACCCTGCAGGCCTTCCTGATCCTCCCGGCCCTCGCGTTCGTCTACGCGATCTGCGCGCCGGTGTCCCTGAAGAAGCGCCTGGGTCAACTCGCCGCCGCGACCCTCGCGTTGGTGGTCTCCGGCGGCTGGTGGGTCGCGATCGTCGAACTGTGGCCGGCGTCCTCCCGCCCCTACATCGGCGGCTCGCAGAACAACTCCTTCCTCGAACTGACCTTCGGCTACAACGGACTCGGCCGTCTGAGCGGCGACGAGACCGGCAGCGTCGGCGGCGGTGGCGGAGGCGGCGGCACCGGCATGTGGGGCGCCACCGGCTGGAACCGGATGTTCAACTCCGAGGTCGGCGGCCAGATCTCCTGGCTGCTCCCGGCCGCGCTGATCCTCCTGGTCGCCGGCCTGGTCGCGACCCGGAAGCTCGGGCGGACCTCCGCGACCCGCGCGTCCTTCCTGGTCTGGGGCGGCTCGCTGCTGATCACCATGGCCGTCTTCAGCTATATGGCGGGCATCTTCCACCAGTACTACACGGTGGCCCTGGCCCCCTACATGGCGGCCGTGATCGGCATGGGCGCCGGCATCCTGTGGGAGAGGCGCGGCCGGATGTGGGCCTCGATCTCCCTCGCGGCCCCGGTGGTGGCGAGCGCGGTCTGGAGCTACGTCCTCCTCAACCGCACCTCCAGCTATCTGCCCTGGCTGAAGTACCTGATCCTGATCGGCGGTCTGACCGCCGCGCTCGGTCTGATCTTCGCGGGCCGTATCAGCCGCCAACTCGCCCTTGCGGCGGCGTCCGTGGGCGTCCTGGCCGCGCTGGCCGGTCCGACCGCGTACACCTTCAGCACCCTCCAGACGGGTCACACCGGCTCCATCGTCACGGCCGGCCCGGCCGGCGCGAGCGTGATGGGCGGCGGTCCCGGCGGCGGCCGGGGCGGCTTCGGCGGCGGCATGCCGGGCCGGCAGGGCACCGGCAACACCCAGGGCCGGCAGGGCAACGGCTTCCCGGGCGGCGGCACCACCGGCAACGGCAACGGCGGCTTCGGCGGCGGGATGCCGGGCCAGAACGGCAACGGCGGCACCCAGAACCAGCAGGGTGGCCGGGGTCAGCTGGGCGGCGCCGGTGGCATGGCCGGCGGCGGTGGCGTCGGCGGACTGCTCAACGGCGCGTCCGTCTCCTCCCAGGCCAAGAAGCTGCTGGAGACCGACTCGTCCAAGTACACCTGGGTCGCCGCCGCCATCGGTGCCCAGAACGCGGCGAGTTACCAGCTCTCCACCGGCGACCCGGTGATGGCGATCGGCGGCTTCAACGGCACCGACCCCTCCCCGACGCTGGCCCAGTTCAAGGAGTACGTGACGGAAGGAAAGATCCACTACTTCATCAGCAGCGGTACCGGCGGTGGCAGGGGCGGCAGCAGCAGCGGCACGTCCTCGCAGATCACCAGCTGGGTCGAGGCCAACTTCAAGAAGGTGACGGTCGGTTCGGCCACCTTCTACGACCTGACGCAGAAGACGAACGGCTGACGGGACGGACAGCAGGCATGCCGTACACCGTATAGCTACGGCTATACGGTGTACGGCATGCCCGTTTCTGTGCTGCTGGGTGGTTTGTCGGCGGCAGCGTTGCTGCGCAGGGCGGAGCGGGCAGACTCGGGGGTGGTGGAGCCGCTGACGGATACGGCCTCGCGTCCCGGCAGGGGCGGCCGGCACGACCGGCGTTCGAGGAGTGAGGAAGGGTGCGCCAATGGTGAGGGCAGCCGAGCGGGCGGCGCGGACCAGTGTGTGGCTGGAGGGGAAGGTCCGGCGGGGTGGGCGTGGTGGTGGGCAGCCCTCGGGGCTGGACCGTGACCGGATCACCGCCGTCACCGTCCGTCTCCTCGACGCCGAGGGTCTGGCCAAGTTCTCCATGCGCCGACTGGCCGGTGAGCTGAACGTCACCGCGATGTCCGTCTACTGGTACGTCGACACCAAGGACGACCTTCTCGAACTCGCCCTGGACGCGGCCTACGGCGAACTGGAACTGCCCGACCCGGGGTCGTCGAACGAGGACTGGCGGGACCAACTGCGCACGCTGGCAAGGGAGTACCGCGCCCTCCTGGTCCGCCATCCATGGCTGTCCCCGCTGGCGGGCACGTTCCTGAACATCGGCCCGAACTCCCTGGCCTTCTCCCGGGTCGTGCAGCAGGTCATCCGCCGGACGGGCCTGCCCGTGCCCGGCCTGACCGGAGCCATCTCGGCCGTCTTCCAGTTCGTCTACGGCTTCGGGACCATCGAGGGCCACTTCATCGCCCGCTGTGCCACCGCCGGTATGAGCCAGGACGAGTACTTCCGGCACGCGATGAGCGCGGTGACACAGTCCCCGGAGGCCGCCGAGATCGTCAAGGAGAACGAGGAGATCATGGCGGCCCGGGGCGGCGACACGGTGGAGGACATGAGGGACCGTGACTTCACCTTCGCCCTCGACCTGCTGATCGCGGGTATCGAGGCGATGGTCCCCGCCACCTGACCACTCCCCGGCGCCCCGCCGCGCCGGCCCTAACCCTCGGAGACCAGTCGGGCCGGGAAACCGCCGGTGGCGACGGGCCCCCACCGCTCCGGGGTCACCCGGATGATCGACTTGCCCTGCTTGACCATGGCCTCCCGGTACTCGTCCCAGTCCGGGTGCTCGCCGGAGATGTTGCGGAAGTACTCCACCAACGGCTCCACGGAGTCCGGGGAGTCGATGACCTCCGCCGTGCCGTCGATCTGGACCCACGGACCGTCCCAGTCGTCACTCAGTACGACGACGCTGACCCGCTCGTCCCGCTTGGCGTTGCGGGTCTTGGCCCGGTCGGGGTACGTGGAGACGACGATCCGCCCGGAGTCGTCCACCCCACAGGTCAGCGGTGAGGCCTGCGGGCCGCCGTCACCGCGCCGCGTCAGCAGGATGGCGCGATGACGGGGCCGTACGAAGTCCAGCAGCTCGTCCAGGGAAACAGTGGTGTTCGTCGCGATGTTCGGTGCCATGGGCTCAGCCTAGGGCTGCGGCAGCGATTCCCCCTGCACCGCCTGGATGTCCAGCTCCACCTTCAGCGTCGTACCGATCGCCGCGATCCCCGCCTGCACCACCTGGTTGTAGTTCATGGCGAAGTCCTCGCGATGGAGTTCCGCCGTCGCGCGGAACGCGGCGCGTGTGCCGCCCCACGGGTCCGCGCCCGTCCCCAGGTAGGCCAGGTCCAGGTCCACCGGCCGTACGACCCCGCGCAGGGCCAGCTCCCCGTGGACCGTCCAGCGGTCGCTCCCCGCCGCCGTGAGACCGGCCGAGCGGTAGGTGATCTCCGGGTGCTTCGCCACGTCCAGGAAGTCCGGCGAGCGCAGATGGTCGTCCCGCATGCCGTTGCCCGTGTCGATGGAGGACGCCCGGATCACCGCCTCCACCCGTGACTTCTCCACCTCGTCCGGCGCGATCTCGATCCGCGCCGAGAAGTCGGTGAACCGCCCGTGCACGCTGGAGATCCCCAGGTGCTGGGCGACCGCGCCCACCGACGAGTGCGCCGGGTCGACGGTCCACGGCCCCGGCGGCGGCAGCTCGGTGCCGCCCTGCCGGGCCAGCGTCACCGCACCCAGCTCGGCCCGCCCGCTCCTGGTGACGATGGCGGTGGACGCGGCGGGCGCGTACCCGACGGCGGTGACGATCACGACGTACGGCCCGGGGGCCAGCGGCGTCGAGTCCCGCACCGCGCCCTCCGCGTCGGCCTCCGCCCGCAGCACCTGGCTGCCGGCCATGTCGGTCACCGTGACGACCGCGTGCGACACGGCCCATCCGTCCCGCGTACGGATCTTCGCGGTCAGGCCCATCTTGACTCCCTGTCTAGCCCTGCAAGTCCAACTGGTCCGGATAAGTGAGCGGCCCGTGGCAGACGTACCCCGGCCGGGGGCACGCCCGCCACGGGCCGGGGTACGAACTACTCGGCCGGGTGGGCCAGTTCGATGTCGTGGCCGTCCACGGCCCCGCCGTGCACGGTGAGCGCGGTGGCGACCGGCGGGTAGCCCGTCGCGATGACGGTGTACTCGCCACTGCCCAGGTCGGTGAAGGCGTACGCCCCGTCCGCCCCGGTGGTGGAGGTGCCCACGACGTTGCCGGCGGCGTCCACCAGCGTCACCCGCGCGTCGGCGAGCGGCCCGTGCGGCGCCCGTACGACACCCTGGAGCCGGGCCCCGGAGTCCAGGTCGACCTCGATCCGGGTGACCCCGGCGCCGCCGACCTCGACGGGCAGCGCGCGCGGCCGGAAACCGGCGGCGTTCACCGCGACGGTCACGGCACCCGGCACCAGCTCGGCGAAGCCGAACTCGCCCTGCTCACCGGTGGACCCGGTGGCCAGCAGATCCCCGCGCACATCGGTCACGATGACCATGGCGTCCTTGACGGGCAGCGCGTTCTCGGCGGCCCGCACCACACCGCTCAGCCCGCTGGTACCGCTGAGCAGGACGTCGTAGGCCACCGGCTCACCGTTCACCACGACCGTGGAGGCCTGCGGCTGGAACCCGTCGGCGGCGGCGATCAGGACGTACGACCCGACGCTCGGCGCGTCCAGGGCGTAGGAGCCGTCGGCCTGCGTGACCGAGCGGCCCAGCTGCCGTCCGGCGAGCGAGATCAGCGTGACGGCGGCCTGCGGCACGGGCGCGCTCTCGTTGCCGCGCACGAAACCGCGTACCGGAATCCCACCGGAGCCGGCACCGGAGGCCTCCTCGGGCCGGGCGATGGTGGCCACGGCCGCCGGCCGCTGTGCGCCGTCGGTGGCGGTCCGCGTGTCGGAGGCGACGGAGACGGCGGAGGGGACTGAGGGGGTGGAGGGTTCCGAGGTCGCGGCCCAGCTCGGGGTGTGCGCGGCGGCCGGAGCGCCGGTGGCGGTCTCGGCCGGGGCCTCCGGGGTCGCGTCCGCGTCCGCGGCCTGGGCCAGGGCGCCCTTGGTCCGCAGCGGGACCTCCTTGATGAACAGGGTGATGAGGAAGGCGATGGCCGCGAGGCCGCCGGCGATCAGGAAGACGTCGGCGATGCCGTGGCCGTAGGCGCTCTCCATGAGCGTGCGCACGGGGGCCGGCAGCTTGCTCAGGTCCGGGATGCTGTCCGTGGAGCCGGAACCGGCCAGCGCGGCGCGGTACTGCGGGTCCAGGGCGGCGATGCCGTCCTTGACGTAGTGGGTGATCCGGTGGGCCATGACCGCGCCGAGCGCGGAGACGCCGACCGCACCGCCGAGGGAGCGGAAGAAGGTGACCGTGGAGCTGGCGGAGCCGAGGTCGCTCGGGTCGACCTGGTTCTGCGTGCACAGCACCAGGTTCTGCATCATCATGCCGATGCCGAGACCCAGCAGCGCCATGAAGATCGACATCTTCCAGTACGCCGTGTCGTAGCGGATGGTGCCCAGCAGGCCCAGGCCGGCCGTCACCAGCACGCCACCGCCGACCAGCCACGCCTTCCAGCGTCCGGTGCGGGTGATGAACTGGCCCGAGACGGTCGAGGAGACGAACAGACCGCCGATCATCGGGATGGTCATGACGCCCGACATCGTCGGGGACTTGTCCCTGGCCAGCTGGAAGTACTGGCTGAAGAAGACCGTGCCGGTGAACATCGCGATTCCGACGAACAACGAGGCCAGCGAGGCCAGCGTGATCGTGGGGTTCCTGAACAGCCGCAGCGGGATGATCGGCTCGCTCGCCCTGGACTCGATCAGCACGAACAGCAGACCGAGGACGATCGAACCGCCGACCATCGCGTACGTCTGCCACGACAGCCAGTCGTACTTGTCACCGGCGAAGGTGACCCAGACCAGCAGCAGCGAGACGGCGGCGGCGATGAAGGTGGCGCCGGCCCAGTCGACCTTGACGTCCCGCTTCACCACGGGCAGGTGCAGGGTCTTCTGCAGCACGATCAGCGCGATGACGGCGAAGGGGACACCGACGTAGAAGCACCAGCGCCAGCCCAGCCACGAGGTGTCGGTGATGACACCGCCGAGCAGCGGGCCGCCGACGGTGGCGACGGCGAAGGTGGCACCGAGGTAGCCGGAGTAACGCCCGCGCTCACGCGGGGAGATCATCGCGGCCATGACGATCTGGGCGAGGGCGGAGAGCCCGCCGACCCCGATGCCCTGGACGACACGGCAGGCGATCAGCATGCCGGGGTTCTGGGACAGACCGGCGGCCGCGGAGCCCAGCACATAGATGACCAGGGCTATCTGGACGAGCGCCTTCTTGCTGTAGAGGTCGGCGAGCTTGCCCCACAGGGGGGTGGCCGCGGTCATCGACAGCAGGGCGGCGGTGACGACCCAGGTGTAGGCGGACTGGCCGCCGCCGAGGTCGCTGATGATGTGCGGCAGGGCGTTGGTGACGATCGTCGACGACAGGATCGCCACGAACATGCCCAGCAGCAGACCGGAGATGGCCTCCATGATCTGCCGGTGCGTCATCGGGGCGTACTCCGCAGAGCCTCCCCCGTGCTTGGCATGAGCCCGCACACCGGCTGGTGTGGTCGTTGCCATGGGCTTCCTTCTCTTAAGTGTTCGCGGGTGTACGGGTGGTCGCTTGTGGTTCCTCGAATGCGGGAGGCGGCAGCCGGGGCGGTACGGCGGCGACGCGGCTGTCGTCGAAACTGGCGCGCAGCCGGGTCATGAGCCGGGTGAGCTCGGCGACCTCCTGGTCGCTCCAGTCGGCGAGCCGCTCGGCCAGCAGCTGGGTGGTGCGCTCCGAGAGCTGCTCCAGCCGGGCCAGGCCCTGCGGCGTGAGGTGCACGATCCGGGACCGCTTGTCCGACGGGTCGGGGGAGCGGTCCAGCCAGCCGCGCTCGGCCAGGTGGGCCACATGGCGGCTGGTGACCGACATGTCCACGGAGAGGAGTTCGGCGAGCCTGCTCATGCGCATGGCGCCGAAGCGGCCCAGCAGGGTCAGCACGGCGGCGCTGCCGCTCGGGCAGTCCGACGGCAGAATCCGCCCGAGCTCCCGCTTCACGGCACCGAAGGCGCTGAACTGTCGCATCAGCTCCTCGTACTGCGCCCGCTCGGCCATCACACCTCCCGCATTCGTTGCTTAGGGCAACCATAAGAGTGGTTGGTTGCTGCAGGCAAATAATCTGGGGGGTGAGCGGCATAAAAACTTGGCAAAGACAAGTATTGCGAACGTAAATACCCAGGTGAGGGTGGCTGTCACCGTGGACGGGCCCCCACTTGGGTCGCCATGGCGGATTCGCTAGGGTCTCCAGCTATGGCTAACCCTCAGAACCCCCAGGGCAACCACGACCCCGCCGGCAGCACCCAGATGTTCCGCGCCTTCGTGGACGAGGGCCCGCAGGGCCGCCAGGCCCCGGCGCCCGTGTCGGCCTCGTCCGGCCCCCGCATCGGCCTGATCGTCGGCATCGTCGTCGCCGTGGCGGTCGTGGCCGCCGTGGCGTGGCTGGCGCTGAAGTAGGCGTTGTCGCCGGGCCGGCTACTTCCACCGGACGGTGACGTCCCGCGTCTCGATGTGCGTGCCCAACGGCACCCGCCACCTCTCGACGCACACCGTCCAGGTCCTGTCCCGGTGCGTTCCCGCCGCGATCGGCGCCGGCAGGGGGACCTCCGAGTCGACGGTCGCCCAGTCGATCCCGAGCAGGCCGATGATGTGCGTCCCGAACGTCACCGTGCCCGAACGCACCGCGGTCCCGCCGGAGTTGGTGAAGGTCAGCGTCACGTCCTCGCACCAGCGCCTGTCGGTGGCCTCGCGGCTCGGATCGCTCCAGCTGAGGACGGCGGGTCCGGCGGGCGCCGTGGCCCCGGTGCCCGGCGTCGGGGACGGTGAACCCGCGCCCGTACGACCGGACTCGGCGCCGCCGGCCGGGGAGCCGCTGGGGTGTCCGGGTGCGCCCGGCCGGGGTGCGTCGGGCTCGGCTGCGTCGGGCTCGGGTGTCGTCGGTGAACTCCCGGCGCCGGCAGCCGTGTCGGCGCCGGTCCCCGGGCGCTCCCCCGACGGCCGCGGTCCGTCGAGCGGCACCAGCGTCACCCGTCCCGTCGGCCGCACCGCCGTACCGGAGGCCTGAGGTCCGCCGCCCACCGCGCCGGTCGCGACGTACGCCTCGCGCGCGCCGCCGCCCTCGCACGCCGCCAGCGCGGCGCCCAGGCAGACGACGGCCGCCGACGCGCCGATCAAGGCGCCTCGACGGCCACGTGTCCATGTCGTCCCAGGAGTCCCACGGAGCATCGCGCCATGGTGGCTGACACTCCGTCAAATAGGAACCCTCCGCGCGAGATTTCGGCACCCGTCAGGTGCCGGGATCCGCGCGATTTCGGGATCAGTCCGAGATGAGGCCCTCCCGCAGCTGCGCCAGCGTCCGGGTCAGCAGCCGGGAGACGTGCATCTGGGAGATGCCGACCTCCTCGCCGATCTGCGACTGGGTCATGTTGGCGAAGAAGCGGAGCATGATGATCTGCCGCTCGCGGGGCGGGAGTTTGGCCAGCAGCGGCTTCAGGGACTCGCGGTACTCGACGCCCTCCAGGGCGGTGTCCTCGTAGCCGAGGCGGTCGGCCAGGGAGCCCTCGCCGCCGTCGTCCTCGGGGGCCGGGGAGTCGAGCGAGGACGCGGTGTACGCGTTGCCGACCGCGAGACCGTCGACCACGTCCTCCTCGGACACGCCCAGCACCGCGGCGAGTTCGGGGACGGTCGGGGAGCGGTCCAGCTTCTGGGAGAGCTCGTCGCTGGCCTTGGTGAGGGCCAGGCGCAGCTCCTGGAGGCGGCGCGGGACGCGCACCGACCACGAGGTGTCGCGGAAGAACCGCTTGATCTCGCCCACGACCGTCGGCATCGCGAAGGTCGGGAACTCCACGCCCCGTTCGCAGTCGAAGCGGTCGATCGCCTTGATCAGGCCGATGGTGCCGACCTGGACGATGTCCTCCATCGGCTCGTTGCGCGAGCGGAAGCGGGCCGCCGCGTAGCGCACGAGGGGGAGGTTGAGCTCGATCAGGGTGTCCCGGACGTAGGCACGCTCGGGGCTGTTCTCGCCGAGTGCGGCCAGCCGCAGGAACAGGGAGCGGGACAGGGTGCGGGTGTCGATGGACTCCGACGAAGACGGAAGGGCCGGGGCCGGCACGGCCTCCAGCACCGTGACGTCGTCAAGCGCGGCGTCGGGCGCGGACTCGCTCTTTGTGAGCGTGAGCACCTTCGAGCTGCCCTGTTCTGCGGACATGCCACCCCCTCTGGGTCGCGGGACGGTCGCGGCCGACCCTCGCTGTCGAGCGAGGAGTTCAGCCTTCACCTGAATACCGGAGCCGAAGCCACGGCAAACGCGTTGCCGGAAGAATGTCACATGTCGGCAACACGCTGTAGTGACATGTCGACATGCGAGACGCTAATCGGCCCTGGAAAGAGGGGGTCTGAGCGTTTTTCAGCACAGAACTGTCGGGAACGGCCCCGGTGAGCGATTCGCTCGTGCCGGTGACCAGTCGATCCTGCTTGCGAACTGCGGCGTTACGGCGTGTTCTCCGGTGTGCGCCTGTGCGCCTCTTATGCCTCGATCCGATTGGCCGAGCGCAGCCGCTGGAAGCTACGCGCGAGTAGCCGGGAAACGTGCATCTGCGAGACGCCGAGTTCCGCGCTGATTTGCGACTGGGTGAGATTGCTGTAGTAGCGCAGCAACAGGATTCGCTGTTCCCGTTCCGGGAGTTGGACGAGGAGATGCCGGACGAGATCCCGGTGCTCCACGCCGTCCAGGGCGGGGTCCTCGTAACCGAGCCGGTCCAGCAGCCCCGGCAGCCCGTCGCCCTCCTGCGCGGCCTCCAGCGAGGTGGCGTGGTACGAGCGGCCGGCCTCGATGCAGGACAGCACCTCGTCCTCGCCGATCCGCAGCCGCTCGGCGATCTCGGCGGTGGAGGGGGAACGGCCGAACGCGGTCGTCAGGTCCTCGGTCGCGCTGTTGACCTGCACCCACAGCTCGTGCAGCCGGCGCGGCACATGGACCGTCCGCACGTTGTCCCGGAAGTAGCGCTTGATCTCCCCGATGACCGTCGGCATCGCGAAGGTCGGGAACTGCACGCCCCGGTCGGGGTCGAAGCGGTCGATGGCGTTGATGAGCCCGATCGTGCCGACCTGGATCACGTCCTCCATCGGCTCGTTGCGCGAGCGGAAGCGGGCGGCCGCGTAGCGCACGAGCGGGAGGTTGGCCTCGATCAGCGCCCCGCGCACGCGGTTGTGCTCCACCGTGCCCGGCCGGAGCTCCTTGAGCTCGGCGAAGAGCACCTGGGTCAGCGCCCGGGTGTCGGCGCCGCGGCTGCGCTGCGGGGTGGCGGGCGCGACTTCCGTGGCCTCCTGGGGAGGCGCAGTACTGGCCGACACGGTCAACGCCACCTCTTTATCGGTCAACTCATCCGTCAAAAGCGGTCATAGCATCACAAGACATGTCCACTGTGTGCAAGCACCGCATAACGCAGCGTTGCTCCGTGTTGAGACGCAGAAAAGCCTCCCGCCGTTGCGGCGGGAGGCCGTGGGGCACCGGTGAACGCCTCTCAGTACGCGTAGTCGGCGATCACCCAGGTGGCGAACTCCTTCCACAGGGCCACGCCGGCCTGGTGCTCGGGGTGTTCGACGTACCGCTTCAGCGCGTCCGCGTCCTCGAACCCCGAGTTGATCGCGAAGTCGTAGGCGATGGGGCGGTCGCTGAGGTTCCAGCCCAGCTCCCAGAAGCGGATCTCGGAGATCTTCCCCTCCAGCGAGCGGAAGGCCTCCTCCCCCTCGACCACACGCGGGTCGTCGCGCCCGACGCCGTCGTTGAGCTTGAAGAGGACGAGGTGACGGATCATGTGCGCTCCTGGCTAGATGATCGATTCCAAGGGGTGCCCGTAGAGACGTGAACGAGGGTGTCCAAGATCGTTGTGTGACGAACAACCTGGACACCCTCGCGACCGCA
>NZ_JBEXCS010000054.1:0-62459 GCF_040605395.1 Streptomyces sp. NPDC005648
GTGCCCGCTCCCGTGCCCGCGCCGGCCGTGCCCGCTCCCGTGCCCGCGCCGGCCGAGCCCGCTCCCGTGCCCGCGCCGGCCGAGCCCGCTCCCGAGCTCGCGCCCGCTCCAGTTGCTCCAGCCGCCCCCGATCCCGAAGACACCCCCGAAACCCCGCCGGCCGCGCTTGCCGCGAACGTCAGTAGGTACTTCGTCGTTCCGCCGACGGCCAGGGTCAGCAGTGCCGGGCCCACCAGTGCCGGCAGGCGGTTGTTCGCGGTCATCAGGGCCGCCAGACGGGACCGGCAGTCGTCGCACGTGTCCACATGGCCCAGCAGCCGCTCCGACTGCTTCGCCGTGGCCGCGCCGCGCACATACGCCGGCATCCGAGCCCAGTGCACCCGGCACGCGGGATCGTCCGGCGCGCCGGTCTGGGCGCGGAGGAACGCCTGCCGCATTCCCTCCCGCGCCCGGTGCAACAGCACAGCCGTCGCCCCCTCCTTGGTCCCGAGCTGCGGCCCGATCGCCGCGAGGGGCTGCCCCTCCGCCTCCGACAGCCACAGCGCCTTGACCCACCGCTCGGGCAACTGCCCCAGCACCCGCACCACGAGGTCGACGGAGGAGACATGCTCCGCCGGGTCGTCCTCCCAGGACGACCCCTGGCGGCCCACCGTGATCCGCTCCTCGCCGTGCGGGTCCTGAGGCGTCTCCCGCACCGACGTCCCCGCCGCCGTCGCCAGATGCCGCACCGTCGTCATCAGATACGCCGGCACGTTCTCGATCTCGTGCCCCTCCGCCAGCCGCCGCCAGACCCTGAAGTGGGCCTCGGCGACCAGGTCTTCGGCCACCCAGGGGTTCCGGGTGAGCGAACGCGCGTACGCGACGAGGCGCGGCTGCTGCTCCTCGTAGATACGGGCATACGTGGCGGTGGCGGAACCGTCGGACATGGCGGAACGCTCCAGTTGCTGCCTGCGAAGGGGCCAAAGGGTTTGTCAGCCTAGATGGCAAAACTTTCAATCAAAGTTTCGGCTCCCGCAGAAAGTGACGCACGTCACAGCAGCAACTTCCGTAAGCGGCGTAATGCAAACCGCCCCCCGGCACTCCACCTAGTACGTCCCGCCCGAACCCGGAGGCCCCCGTGCCCATCACCCTCGAACAGACCACCGGCGCCCGTCTGCTCACCCCCGACGACGACGAACTCGCGCTCACCGTCACCCTCCGCTACACCTGCGCCGACCCCCTGGCCGTGCACTTCGTCTTCCCGCCCTGGATCTCCCTCGACGGCGAGGAGGTCACCTGGACCTTCGCCCGCTCCCTCCTGGAGGAGGGCCTCGACGCCCCCGCCGGCCTCGGCACGGTCCACATCCGCCCCGCCGACCCGTCCCACACGTTCGTCGAGTTCCGCACCGAGGCCGGCATCGCGGTCGTCCTGTTCCGCACCCCCGTCCTGCGCCGCTTCCTCCTCCGCTCCTACGAGATCACCGAACCGGGGGGCGAACCCCTGGAACCGGCCCTCGACCGCGACCTTGCGGCTATGTTCGGCATGTCCGACACCGACCGCGCCGCATGAACCGCCGCGTGGAAGAGGAAGAAGAGGAAGAAGAAGGGGAGGGAAGGGGGGGCGATGGTCGCACCGCTCGTCATCGTCGCCGCCCTGTGGGGCGCGGCGGTCGGTCTGCTGCTCCCGCACGCCGCCTACCGCTTCTCCGTGCCCGAGGAGGAGGACTGGCTCGGCACCTGCCCGGAAGGCCACCCGCTCGCCGGCTGGATCGGCCGGAACCGGTGTGAGCGGTGCGCCGAAACCGCCGTAGCGACAAGGAAAGCGACCAGGAAAGCGACCAGGACGAAGACCGAGTCGTACGGTCCCGGTGCCGCCGGCCTCTGTCTCGCCACCGCCCTCGTCTGCGCCGCCCTGGCCGCCGCCACCGGCACCCGCCCCGAACTCGGGGTCTGGCTGCTGCTCGCGCCCGTCGGCGTGCTGCTCGCGGTCGTCGACCTCCGGGTGCAACGGCTGCCGGACGCCCTGACGTTGCTGTTCGCGGGCGCCGCGCTCGCGCTGCTCGGGGCCGTGGCGCTCGTACCGGAGCACGCGGGTGACTGGCCGACCGCGCTGTACGCGGCCCTCGCGCTCGGCGCCGCCTTCTTCGGGCTGTTCCTCCTCAACCCCGGCGGCATGGGCTTCGGCGACGTGAAGCTGGCGGTCGGGCTGGGAGCCGTCCTCGGGTGGTACGGCTGGGGGACGGTCATGGTGGGCACCTTCGCCGCGTTCCTGCTCGGAGCCCTCTACGGCGGCCTGCTCGTCCTTCTGCGACGGGCCGGGCGCAAGACGGCCATCGCGTTCGGGCCGTTCCTGATCGGCGGGGCCTTCCTGGGGCTGCTGGTGGGGGCCTACGCGGCCTGACGTCGGGCTTGTCACAGGCCTGGCGTAGGCTGG
Source organism: Streptomyces sp. NPDC005648 (assembly GCF_040605395.1). Classification (NCBI taxonomy): domain Bacteria; kingdom Bacillati; phylum Actinomycetota; class Actinomycetes; order Kitasatosporales; family Streptomycetaceae; genus Streptomyces; species Streptomyces sp. NPDC005648. The sequence continues at coordinate 2,414 of NZ_JBEXCS010000054.1, forward strand.
CTTGGTCCGTCCACGACCCTTGACGAAGCCTGCGAAAGGGACCCCGGTGACCGAGAAGGCCGACCTCACCTCTATTGATGTCACAGCCGTCCTCGACCGTGCCGCCGCAGGTGGGCGGATCACTCCCGAAGAGGCGCTCGTCCTCTACCGCGACGCGCCCCTGCACGCGCTCGGCGCCGCCGCCGACGCCGTGCGCCGCCGTAGGTACGCCGGCATCGAGCACATCGCGACGTACATCATCGAGCGGAACATCAACTACACGAACGTGTGTGTGACGGCGTGCAAGTTCTGCGCCTTCTACGCCGCGCCCAAGGACACGGCCAAGGGCTGGACGCGTGACCTGGACGACATCCTGCGCCGGTGTGCGGAGACCGTCGAACTCGGCGGGACGCAGATCATGTTCCAGGGCGGACACCACCCGGACTACGGCGTCGAGTACTACGAGAAGCACTTCAAGGCCATCAAGGACGCGTTCCCGCAGCTGGTCATCCACTCCCTCGGCGCGTCCGAGGTCGAGCACATGGCCCGGATCAGCGGGGTCTCGGTCGAGGAGGCCATCACCCGTATCCACGAGGCGGGCCTCGACTCCTTCGCCGGCGCCGGCGCCGAACTGCTCCCGGAGCGCCCGCGCAAGGCGATCGCCCCGCTGAAGGAGAGCGGCGAGCGCTGGCTGGAGATCATGGAGACCGCGCACAGGCTGGGTGTCGAGTCGACGTCGACCATGCTCATGGGCACGGGCGAGACCAACGCCGAGCGCATCGAGCACCTGCGCATGATCCGCGACGTACAGGACCGCACGGGCGGCTTCCGCGCCTTCATCCCGTACACATACCAGCCCGAGAACAACCATCTGAAGGGCCGTACGCAGGCCACGATCTTCGAGTACCTGCGGATGATCGCCATCGCGCGCCTCTTCATGGACAACATCCAGCACATCCAGGGCTCCTGGCTGACCACGGGCAAGGAGGTCGGCCAGCTCTCCCTGCACTACGGCGCCGACGACCTCGGCTCGATCATGCTGGAGGAGAACGTCGTCTCCTCGGCGGGCGCCAAGCACCGCTCCAACCGCCTCGAGATCATCGACCTGATCAGGAAGGCGGGCCGGGTTCCCGCCCAGCGCGCGACGACCTACGAGCACATCGTGGTCCACGACGACCCGGCGAACGACCCGGTCGACGAGCGGGTGATGTCCCACATCTCGTCGACGGCCATCGCGGGCGGGACGGCCCACCCCGAACTGAAGCTGCTCGCGTCCAACTGACCAGCCCCTACCGACGATCCAGTGCTGACGATTCACGCGGCGGACGAGGTCCGGTACGGCACCGAGACGCTGAAGGACGGTGCCGTGGCGGTCGAGGGCAGCCGGATCGCCGCGGTCGGTCCGCTGGAGGAGATGCGGAAGCGGTTCCCCGGAGCGCGCGTGCGGTCATGGCCGGGGGTGCTGGGGCCGGGCCGTGTCCACGAGGGACCGCTGCCGGACGCCCCGAGTCCCCGCGAGCGCGTCCACGCGGTCCTGAAGTCGGGTGCCACGGCCGTTCGGGAGGAGTACGTCGACTCGCCCGAACTGCGTGCCGCGGCCACCCGGAACGAGGTGCTGGTCATGGCCTCCGCGCAGTCGCCGGCGCTCACCGTGCACGGCCGGGCGGACCTGGCCGTCCTCGACGACACCGGCGCCTGTCTGGCGACGGTGTGCGCCGGACGGCTGGTGCACCGGCGCCGCTAGGGTCCAGCGGATCTGCGGATCTGCGGATCTGACGATCGGCGGGGCTTCAGCCCGCGAAGGCCTTCCCGAAAGCCCCCGAACTCTGTTTCACCCCACTGCAGTCGGCCGCGGCGTCCGTGCCCCCGCCCTTCGCGCACTGCTGGTCCCTGGACGTCGACCACATCGACACCCAGGCGATCCCCTTCTCCTCGGCGAACGTCCGCACCTGCGCCGCGTCGGAGAGCGTGAACGTCTCGCCGGCGACGTCGTTGACCCCGATCATCGAGGTCAGCGCCATGCCCTGCCAGGCACCGGCGGCGGAGAGCGCGAACACCTTCCGCAACTGCGTGTGCGCGGCCTTCGCCGAGGTCAGCGCGTAGTCCCCCATGTCGCCCGCGTACGACTCGCCGTAGTCCATGGTCATGATGTTGACCGTGGAGACCTGGACGTCGTACGTGTTCGCGGACTCCAGCAACGCCAGGCTGTCGGAGTCCAGTCCGGACGGCATCACGGGCAGGGTGAAGGAGACCTCCAGATCGGGCCGTTCCTTCTGCAGCGCGGCTATCGCCTCCGAGCGCAGCGCGACCGTGTCCGCGTCGGTGAGCTCGTCGCCCTCGATGTCGAAGTCGGCCTGGCTGGAGCCGGCGGCGTCAAGTGCCGTGGCGTAGGCGGCGGCCAGCTTCGTCGCGCTTGCGCAGGTCGTCGCCAGTTCCTTCCCGGACGCCCCGCCGAAGGAGACCCGCACACTCGCCCCGTCCTCTGTGAGCTTCGAGATCCGGGACTTCACGGCCGAGTCGGAGAGCGAGTCCTCACCGTTCCACTTCGGAGTGCAACTGCTGCCGTCCGCGATGACGAAGGCCAGGTTGTACGCCTCCGGAGAACCGGCCGAGTCAGTGCCGGAAGCCTCCGTGGCGCTGACGTAGGGCGCGTACGAGGTGCTGGGCGAGGCCTTCTGCGCCTGAGGGGAGCAGCCCGTCGTGGCCAGGGCAAACACGCAGGCGAACCCGGTGGCCGGCTTCAGCAGACTCCGCATGGACCATGCACCCGCTCTCGTGATTTCCGTCTCAGGACCGGAACAAGGTCCCATCAGGGCCCTATTCAAAAGGAGAACGTCTCATACGAAGCCGTCGTTCATGAGAACAGCCAATGCACAGGAAATACATGGAACATGTTGCTTGAATAGGGCCAACTGCGCGAAATGAAAGGGGTATTCGGCGCTTTCCGGTCCGTCCCCCGGCGCGCAGCTATTCACAGAAATTCTCAGGCGGGAGACAGGTTGAGGCGTTTCTCATATGCGTCTCACAAGAAGCCGGACAGCGGGCACATAAAGCCTGCCTAATATCCGTGGAATGTATTCCGAGCCTGCCTTCGAAAACGGCGCGACCCCTGGAGGTCGCCGCCGCAAACGCCGCGGCAACGGGTCCGACGCGGGACCCGTGTTCGTCGACAGCTCCGGGCGCCGCTCCAAGCTGCTGCGCCGGATCGGCCTCCTCGTCGGTGTCCTGTGCCTCGGGTACGCCGTCGTCCTGGGCCTCGCCTTCATGGGCATCGGCCTCTCGAACCCGTCCTCGGTGCTGCCCTTCGGCAACGGCCGGGGCGGCCCGGCCGGCAACGGGCCCGCCGGCCTCCGTCAGCAGGGCGGCATCGGCAGCCAGGTCGGCAGCCGGCCCAGCGGCGCCCCCACCGGCCTGCCCTCACGCCTTTCCGTCGGCACGGCCGTCCCGTCCGCGACCTCGTCCCCGTCCGCCACCACGGCCGACTGACCGGAACGCGACACCCCATGACTACGACGACGCCCTCACGACGCCGCCGCCGCGCCCCCTCCCGGATCGAACGGGCGGCGGGCAGGGCCGCGGCACTCCAGAGACCCCGGGTCATCCTGGCCGGTCTGCTCCTGCTCGCGCTGACCAGCGTGATGCTGCTCGACGGCTATCTGCGCGCCGAGGTCGGCGGCGACCAGCGTGTGCGCGACGGGGCCAGCTCCAGCGAGGTGCCCGACAAGATCCTCGACGGCGGCCCGATCCTGACCTTCCGGGGCGGCACGGCGACCACGCTCTCGGTGCCGGAGAAGACCATCGCCCTCACCTTCGACGACGGCCCGAATCCCACCTGGACGCCCCAGATCCTGTCCATCCTGGAGAAGTACGACGTCCCGGGCACGTTCTTCCTGGTCGGCTCGATGGTCTCGCGGTATCCGGACATCGTGAAGAACATGGTCGAACAGGGCGACGAGGTGGGCATCCACACCTTCACCCATGTCGACCTCTCCTACCAGAGCGGCTCCCGGGTCGACCGTGAGATGCAGCAGACCCAGCTGGCGCTCGCGGGCGCGGCCGGGATCACGACCACGCTGTTCCGGGCGCCGTACTCCTCGGAGACGGACGCCATCGACAACTACAGCTGGCCCGTCTACCAGAAGCTCGGCAAGGACGGTTACACCAGCGTCTTCGTCGACACCGACAGCGACGACTGGAAGAAGCCGGGCGTCTCGAAGATCGTCAGCTGGGCCACGCCGAAGGACGGCAAGGGCGCGTCGGTCCTGATGCACGACGCGGGCGGTGACCGCTCGCAGACCGTGAAGGCGCTGCCCGAGTACATCGAGAAGATGCGGGCGAAGGGCTACACCTTCACCACCATCAGCGGCGTCATCGAGAAGGACAACGCGAGCAATCGACTGTCCACGGGAGAGCTGTCAACGGGAAAGCAGCCCACGGGAGAACAGTCCACGGGTGGCCTCTACGGACGGGCGGCGACCGGCGGCTCCGGCCGCACCCGGCTCCAGGCGGCGCACCGCACGGCCACCGGCACGACCCTCTACGAGGGCAAGGCCCTGATCGCGGTCGTCGCCGTCGCCGAGTGGACGGTGCCGGCGCTGTCGTACGGACTCGTCGTCGTGGGGGTGGCCGTCATGGGGCGGTTCGGGATGATGCTGGTCCTCGCCCGGCGGCACCACAGACAGCGCAACAGACGCCGCTTCAGCTGGGGGCCGACGGTCACCCGCCCGGTGAGCGTGATCGTCCCGGCGTACAACGAGAAGGAGTGCATCGCCAACACCCTGCGGTCGCTGTCGAAGAGTACCCATCCGATCGAGATCATCGTGGTCGACGACGGCTCCACGGACGGCACCTCGGAGATCGCGCGCAGTGCCGCGTACGAACTCGGCATGACCAACGTCCGGGTCGTCCGGCAGGAGAACGCGGGCAAGCCGGCCGCTCTCAACAACGGGGTGCGCAGCGCCAGTCACGACATCGTCGTGATGATGGACGGCGACACGGTGTTCGAGCCGGAGACCGTGGGGCACCTGGTGCAGCCGTTCGCCGATCCGGCCGTCGGCGCGGTGGCCGGCAACGCCAAGGTCGGCAACCGCGACACCGTCATCGGCGCCTGGCAGCACATCGAGTACGTGATGGGCTTCAACCTCGACCGGCGCATGTACGACCTGCTGCGCTGCATGCCGACGATCCCGGGCGCGATCGGCGCCTTCCGCCGTGAGGCGGTGCTCCAGGTCGGCGGGATGAGCGAGGACACGCTCGCCGAGGACACGGACATCACCATCGCCATGCACCGCGCGGGCTGGCGGGTCGTCTACCAGGAGCACGCGCGCGCGTGGACGGAGGCGCCCGGCTCGCTGGGGCAGCTCTGGTCGCAGCGCTACCGGTGGTCGTACGGCACCATGCAGGCCCTGTGGAAGCACCGCAAGTCCCTCACGGACAGGGGGCCTTCGGGGCGCTTCGGCCGTGTCGGCATGCCTCTCGTGGTGATCTTCCAGATCGTCACACCGGTCTTCGCCCCGCTGATCGACGTCTTCACCGTCTACTCGATGATCTTCGTCGACTTCCGGGCGGCCCTGTACGCGTGGCTCGCGGTCCTGGGCCTCCAACTGTTCTGCGCGGCCTACGCCTTCCGCCTCGACCGTGAGAAGTACCGCTATCTGCTGATGATGCCGCTCCAGCAACTCGCCTACCGCCAGATGATGTACCTCGTCCTCATCCACTCCTGCATCACCGCCCTGGCCGGCGGGCGCCTGCGCTGGCAGAAGCTGAAGCGGACGGGCGAGGTCGGCACGCCGGCGGGGGTGGGCTGAGTGGGGGCCCACAGCAGAACCGCACCGGCCCCCGTCATGGCGCCCTCCCGGCCGCCCTCCGCCGGGAGGGACCGCTATTTCGACGCCCTCCGCGCCCTCGCGCTCATCCGTGTCGTCACCTACCACACCTTCGGCTGGGCCTGGTGCGGCATGGTGTTCCCGTCCATGGGGATCATGTTCGGCCTGGCCGGCACGCTCATGGCGAAGTCGCTCGAACGCCCCGCGGGAGAGGTGGTGAGGAGCCGGCTGCGCCGCCTCCTGCCGCCGTTCTGGTTCTGGGGCGCCTTCGTGGTGCTCGCCATGCTGGTCCACGGCTGGATGCCCGGCTGGCAGATCGTCTACTGGGTCGTGCCGCTCGGCGACCCGCCCGGCAACGCGTGGGGCGAACAGGCCTGGGAGATCCTCTGGTACCTGCGGACGTACCTCTGGTTCGTCCTGCTGTCACCCGTTCTGCTGAAGGTCTTCCGTCTGGCCCCGATCCCGGTCCTGCTGCTGTCCCTCACCCCCGTCCTGGTCCTGGACTTCCTCTGGTCCGGTCCCGACAACCGCTTCGGCAGCGCCCTGTGGGACTTGTCGACGTACCTCTTCTGCTGGCTGCTCGGGTTCGCCCACCGCGACGGCGTGCTGGGGCGGATGAAGCCGGTGCCGGTCGTCGTGACGGCGCTCGCCGCGGTCGGGTTCGGCGGCTGGTACGCCCTCGCCCACCAGGCCGACTTCGGCACCTACGACCTCGACGAGAACCCGCTCGCCCAGGCCTTCTGGTCGGCCGGCTGTGTGCTGCTCCTGATGTGGGCGAAGGCGTACTTCCGGATCGACTTCGCCTGGCTGGCCCGCCTGCGCCGTACCGACCGGGTCGTGACGGTCTTCAACTCGCGCGCGGTGACGATCTACCTCTGGCACGAGATCGCGCTGATCCTGGCCGTGCCGCTGATCGACCGGTTCTGGGACGTTCCCGCCTTCGAGAAGTGGCTGCCGCTGGACAGCCAGTGGTTCATGTTCGGCGTCGGCTGGGTCCTGATCGCGGTGTCCGTCCTGGCCTGCGGCTGGGTGGAGGACGTGGCGGCGAGGAAGCGGCCGAAGCTGCTCCCCTGAGCGGGCCGTGGGGGTCGTACTGCAAGAATGGCGGGCGTGACCCGCGCTTCCCTGAACAAGCAGCCGCACGAAGTCGCCTCGATGTTCGACGACGTGGCGGAACGGTACGACCTGACCAACGACGTGCTGTCGCTCGGCCAGGACCGGGTGTGGCGCAAGGAGGTGGCCCGGGCGGTCGACGCCCGGCCCGCGCAGAAGGTGCTGGACCTGGCGGCCGGCACGGCCACCTCGTCGCTGCCGTTCGCCCGCACCGGCGCGTACGTCGTCCCGTGCGACTTCTCGCTCGGCATGCTCCAGGTCGGCAAGAAGAAGCACCCGTGGCTGCCGCTGACGGCCGGCGACGCGACGAAGCTGCCCTTCAAGGACGACACCTTCGACGCCGTCACCATCTCCTTCGGGCTGCGCAACGTGCAGGACTTCGACGCCGGGCTGCGCGAGATGTACCGGGTGACCAAGCCCGGCGGCCGGGTCGTGATCTGCGAGTTCTCCCACCCGACCTGGGCGCCCTTCCGCACCGTCTACACCGAGTACCTGATGCGGGCCCTGCCGCCGGTCGCCCGCGCGGTCTCCTCCAGCCCCGACGCCTACGTCTACCTCGCCGAGTCCATCCGCGCCTGGCCCGACCAGGCCGCGCTGGCCGAGCACCTGAAGAAGGCCGGCTGGTCGAACGTGGCGTGGCGCAACCTGACGGGCGGGGTGGTGGCCCTGCACCGCGGGTTCAAGCAGGCCTGAGCCGCGTCAGCGGGTCCGGTCGGCCCCGCACGGGCGGTCCGGGCCGACCGGCGTCCCTGCTCGGATCGCGCGCCGCGGTCTCAGGTCAGATCGCGCACCTGATCACCTCGAACTCGTCCCCGGGCTCGTCGATCTCGCGCTGCAGTCCGCCTCCGGAAGGCCGCGGAAGGCGTGGCTCGCGCACCCCTCCGCCGCCCTCTCCGTGGCCGAAGTCGAACCACACGTAGACCACGGAGTCCCGGGGCACCTCGGCATCGGGCTGCGGATACTGCCGTACGACGTACTCGACGACGGTCTGGTGGAAGTCCGGCCGGTCCGGAGCGTTGACGAACAGACCGTTCGCCTCGGCCGTCTTGCGCGCGTCCATGGCCATCAGGCCGACCAGCCTGGGAACACGCACTTCGGGTGTTTTGGGTGTTATGCGCACAGATGTCACCCCCAGCGGTACTGGCAGGGTAACCGCCCGGGGGTGCCAACCGGAAGCCTCAAGTGTCTTTCTGTAGCGGTCGGTTACTCAGTGTGACCATTCTTGAGGTCGAGCCGGAAACAGAGCGCGTCCTCCGGGAGGCGGGGGTGCGGGAAGGTCTCCGCGAGCTCCATGCCCAGCCGCCGGGTGACCGCGATGGACCGCTCGTTGCCGGGGCGGACCATCGCCACGACGCTCGCCACGTCCGCCGCCCGCAGCCGCTCCAGCGTCATCCGGGCCGCCGCGGTCGCGTACCCCTTGCCCCAGTACGCCCGCCCGAGCCGCCAGCCGATCTCGATCTCGCCCTTGGGCCCCCAGTCCTGCGGCCATGGCTGGGCGCCCGTGAAGCCGATCACCCGCCCGGACTCGTCGACCATGGTCCACAGACAGAAGCCCAGCTCGGCGTCGTGCCGGCGCTGCCGGGCCGTGAGCTCCTCGTAGACGTACAGCTCCGCCGACCGGCCGCCGTGGAACTCCATCACATCCGGGTCGTCGAAGACCCGGTGCCAGGCCACGGCGTCCTCGTCGGTGGGGACGCGCAGCCGTACGACGGGGAGAGCTCGGTTCACGGGGGCAGCCCTTCAGCCGGGTGATCAATTCTGCTGAATAGACTGCCTGTGTCCAGTGCCGGTCGGCACAGAGATTTCGAACTTGGGGAGATCCCGCCGTGACCGTCGTGCCCGAGCCCCACTCCGAGCCCTCCCCCGAACCGTTTACCGAGAACACCGCCGATGTGATCGTCGTGGGCGCGGGCCCGGCAGGCTCCACGACGGCGTACCACCTCGCCAAGGCCGGACTCGACGTCCTCCTCCTGGAGAAGACCGAGTTCCCGCGCGAGAAGGTCTGCGGCGACGGACTGACCCCGCGCGCGGTCAAGCAGCTCGTCGCCATGGGCATCGACGTCTCCGAGGAGGCGGGCTGGCTGCGCAACAAGGGTCTTCGGATCATCGGCGGAGGCGTGCGGCTCCAGCTCGACTGGCCGGATCTCGCCTCCTTCCCGGACTACGGCCTCGTCCGCAAGCGCGACGACTTCGACGAGCAGCTCGCCCGCCAGGCCCAGAAGGCCGGCGCCCGCCTCTTCGAGCGCTGCAACGTCGGCGCTCCCGTCGTCGACGACCGCACCGGCCGGATCACCGGCGTGCACGCCAAACTCGGCGAGGAGAAGCGCGAGGTCACCTTCCACGCGCCCCTCGTGGTCGCCGCCGACGGCAACTCCACCCGCCTCTCGCTGGCGATGGGCCTGCACCGCCGCGAGGACCGCCCGATGGGTGTCGCGGTCCGGACGTACTTCGAGTCGCCCCGCCACGAGGACGACTATCTGGAGTCCTGGCTGGAGTTGTGGGACCGCCGCGGCGCCCAGGACCGGCTCCTGCCCGGCTACGGCTGGATCTTCGGCATGGGCGACGGTACGTCGAACGTCGGCCTCGGTGTCCTCAACACCTCCGACTCCTTCAAGGAGCTCGACTGGCGCGAGGTGCTGAAGGCCTGGTGCGCGTCGATGCCGGAGGACTGGGGCTACACCCCGGACCACATGACCGGCCCGATCCGCGGCGCCGCCCTCCCGATGGCCTTCAACCGCCAACCGCACTACACACGCGGCCTGTTGCTCGTCGGCGACGCCGGCGGTCTGGTGAACCCCTTCAACGGCGAGGGCATCGCCTACGCCATGGAGTCCGGCCAGATCGCCGCCGACGTCATCGTCCAGGCCCACGCCCGGCCGACCCCCGCGAGCCGTGAACTGGCGCTCCAGCGTTACCCGCGGGTGCTGAAGGACACGTACGGGGGCTACTACACACTGGGCCGCGCCTTCGTGAAGCTCATCGGCAACCCGAAGGTCATGAAGATCGCGGCCCAGCGCGGGCTCACCCACCCCGTGCTGATGAAGTTCACGCTGAAGATGCTCGCCAACCTCACCGACCCGACGGGCGGCGACGCGATGGACCGGATCATCAACGGACTGAGCAAGGTGGCGCCGAAGGCGTAGTCCGCCACCGAACGGCCAAACCGGGCATATGGATCGCGTCAGGATCCGGGCCGGGGGCTCGACGGCCCCTGGCCCGGACCCGAGTGGCGGCACACACTGAAGGCAGCCCAGTCGCTACCCGGTCCGAATCGCAGGTGTGGCACCCATGAAGACCCCGGCAGTACTTCTCCTCGTCTTCGTCCTCGTCCTCGTCGTGGCTGCCATGGCCGGTACGACGGCGTACGCGCGCCGTCGCGGTGACGGCGCGGTTGGCCGGACGGTCGTCCGCTGCCGCGACGGGCATCTCTACACGACGACCTGGATCCCCGGGGTCTCCTTCAAGTCCGTCCGCCTCGGCCGCCACCGCTGGCAGTACTGCCCGATCGGCCGGCACTGGACCATGGTCACGCCGGTGCGGGACGACGAACTGACGCCCCAGGAACGGGACCTGGCCGCCACCCACCACGACCGGCACCTACCCTGACCCCGCCCGCCCCGCCCCCGCCCGCCGTCCCCGACGCCCATCAGCCCCGACGCAACTCGACGACCTTGGCCGCGCGCCGGGCGAACACCTCGTCGCGCCGGTCGGCCATCCGCCTGAGCGCCTCCTTGCGGTCCCGCCCGGAGAGCCGGTCCAGGTAGACGTGGCCGTTCACATGGTCGGTCTCGTGGGCCAGGCACCTGGCGAAGTATCCGGTGCCCTCGACACGCAGGGCGTTGCCGTCCCTGTCGAGACCGTGCACGACGGCACGGTCGGGCCGCGGCACGTCCATCCAGCCTCCCGGCACCGAGAGACAGGCCTCGGGCTCGTCGAGCAGACGCCTTTCGGAGGCGGCGAGATGCTCCAGCACCGGGTTGACGATGTGCCCGACATGGCGCACCCCGTCGTCGTCCGGGCAGTCGTACACGAACAACCGCAGACCGACCCCCACCTGGTTCGCGGCCAGTCCTGCCCCGTCCGCGATGTACATGGTCAGGAACATGTCGTCGATCAGTGCCGCGAGATCCGGCCCGAACTCGGTGACGTCCCGGCACGGCTTGTGCAGCACCCCTTCCCCGACCTCGGTGACGCGCCGCACCGCCCCGCGCCGTGCCTCCGGCGCGAGGGGTGGATACGAGTCGACGGGCCGGCCCTGAACGAAAACACTGGGCATCGCGTAGCTCCTTTGTCGTGCCTGCCGTGTGCGTGGCGAGAATGCCGTGGCGGCGGGACAACGGGCTTCCGGCCTCCGGAACCCCTCCCCGACCTCCGGAACTCATGACAGCAGACCCCGCCCGGAAGCCGCAGCAGAACTCCGGCCACACCGCAGACACTTCCTTGCGGGTGCGGGTGCGGGTGCGGGTGCGGGCCCGGACTCGGGGGGAGGGGCGCCGGGGGAGGGGCGCCGGTGTGGGAGCGGGCGCGCACGCCTCACCGGCGGTCAAGGGCCCGGGGAGGGTGGTGCGACGGAAGGGCCGCTGCCCCCGAGCGGCTGCGGCCCTTCCGTGCGTTTGTGCGGCGCCGTGTCGTCGTGGCGCCGTGGGTCAGAGCACCCGGACCGCGCCGGTCGGCGGGTCGTAGGACAGCGGCTTCTCGGCCACACCGGTCGAGGGGTTCTGCGCGCCGACGAACATGCCGTCACCGACGTACAGCGCCACGTGGTACGCGCTGCCCGCGCTGCCCCAGTACAGGATGTCGCCCGGCTGCAGGTTGCTCAGCGACACCTGGGTGCCGGCCGTCGACTGGTCCTGCGAGACGCGCGGCAGGCTGATGCCGACCTGCTTGAACGCGGTCTGTATGAGCCCCGAGCAGTCCCACGAGTTGGGGCCGGTGCCGCCGGAGACATACGCGTCACCGATCTGGGCCTTGACGAAGGCGATGACCGCCGCGGCCGAACCCGTGGCCGTCGACGAGCTCGTCGAGGCGCTGGAGGTCGTGGAGGCGGCCAGGGTGGTCCGCTCCGCGCTGCGGGACGAGGCGCGCTCCGCGGCGGCCTTGCGGGCCTCCTCGGCCTTCTTCTTGGCCTCGGCCTTCTTCTTCGCCTCCGCGAGGTCAGCCTTGGCCTGCTTCGCGGCGGCTGCGGCTGCCGCGTCACGCTCGGCCTGCAGCTCGTAGTTCGCGGCCGTCTGCTGGGTGGCGTCCGCGGACTGGGCGACCTGGGCGGCCAGGTCGGCCGTCAGGGTGGGCAGTTGCAGGGTCTGTGTGGTCTCGGCTGCGTTCGCCGAGGCCGCACCCGCCGCCGCCATGCTGAGAACGCCACCGGCAACTCCGGCACGCACGGCGAGGTTCGTCGTCGCGCTGCGGCGGGGTTTCCGGTGGCTGCGTATGTGAGCGGTGTGGGACATGAGAACAACCGGTATCAGGGGCTCCTCCATACCTTCAAGAAACGTGTGCTGCGCCACAGTTGTTCATCCAGCCCCAATAATCCCGGGCGTGGCGTTCCTTATTGACGCCGTAACGGACATTGCGGACGCGCCCCATCGAGCCCGTGATCACGGTGTTTCGTCGGTACGCCCGAATTGCCCGCGACTTACCACCGGTGGGGACAGTTGGCCAAGCCCGGTTCTCAGCCACCTCTCATGGATGTGGCGGAGGTCACGCAACGGTTACGCCGGTGCCCGCGTCACGCGCGTAGATCACGACGGGATTGCGGCCGGGTCGCGAGCGGGTCGCGGCTGACGCGCTCGTGAATGTGTGCACGCGTCCACATCGCAGCCCGCTTCTCACCTTGATGTGTGAATGGAGCCCACTACCAAGCCGCTGAGTCCAGCGCCAATTTGCATGCAGGGGAACTCTCTTGATATTGAGACGACCCTTCCGAACTGCGCCGACGAGCCAAAATGTCACCTCCGGTGATCACTCGGACGCTTCACGTACGAAGATCACCGCTCATCCGACTTCATGATCCTTCGTCAGGTGGTGGAGATCACAAAGGTTGTGCAATACCCCGTGTCGCAGATCACAGAGCGGCGGGCATAAGATGCGAGGCAGTTGGGCTTGTGACCTGCTTCACATGTTCTCGATCTTCGTTGGGACGAACGGAGGTTAGAGCGGCGTATGAGGCTCGTGTGAGTCCGATGCCATCGCCAGCAGTCAGTGCCGACTGAGAGGAGCGAGGAGCGGTGAACGCGTATGCGCCCATCCTCGTACTGGGAGCCCTCGGGGCAGGCTTTGCGATCTTCTCCGTGGTCATGGCCACGCTGATCGGTCCGAAGCGGTACAACCGGGCCAAGCTCGAGGCCTACGAGTGCGGTATCGAGCCGACCCCCACGCCGGCCGGCGGCGGGCGCTTCCCCATCAAGTACTACCTGACGGCGATGCTCTTCATCGTCTTCGACATCGAGATCGTCTTCCTCTACCCCTGGGCCGTCACCTTCGACGCCCTGGGGATCTTCGGGCTCGTGGAGATGCTGCTCTTCGTGCTCACCGTCTTCGTCGCGTACGCGTACGTATGGCGGCGCGGCGGCCTGGAATGGGACTGAGGGGCCTTTAACGACATGGGACTCGAAGAAAAGCTGCCGAGCGGCTTCCTGCTGACCACCGTCGAGCAGGCCGCGGGCTGGGTGCGCAAGGCGTCCGTCTTCCCGGCCACCTTCGGCCTGGCCTGCTGCGCCATCGAGATGATGACGACCGGCGCCGGACGCTACGACCTGGCCCGCTTCGGCATGGAGGTCTTCCGCGGCTCACCCCGCCAGGCCGACCTCATGATCGTCGCGGGCCGGGTCAGCCAGAAGATGGCGCCGGTCCTGCGGCAGGTCTACGACCAGATGCCGAACCCCAAGTGGGTGATCTCCATGGGGGTCTGCGCCTCCTCGGGCGGCATGTTCAACAACTACGCGATCGTCCAGGGCGTCGACCACATCGTCCCGGTCGACATCTATCTCCCGGGCTGCCCGCCACGGCCCGAGATGCTGATGGACGCGATTCTCAAGCTGCACCAGAAGATCCAGACCTCCAAGCTCGGCGTGAACGCCGCGGAAGCGGCCCGCGAGGCGGAGGAAGCGGCGCTCAAGGCCCTGCCCACGATCGAGATGAAGGGGCTGCTGCGGTGAGCGACGTGAACGGCACCGGTAATGGTGTGAACCCCGAGAAGGACCTCGGCGCCTCCAACCTCCCCGGCCAGCGCGGTGAGGGCGGCGAGGAGATCCGCGTCCAGCGGGGCATGTTCGGCGCCGACAAAGGCGGCGACACCTCCGGCTACGGCGGCCTGGTCCGCTCGATCCGTCTCCCGGGACCCGCGGCCCGCCCCTACGGCGGCTGGTTCGACGAGGTCGCCGACGAGCTGGAGGGCGCCCTGGAGGAACAGGGCCTGCTGCCCGACAACGCCATCGAGAAGACGGTCGTCGACCGCGGCGAGCTCACCTTCCACATCGAGCGCGAGCACCTGCCGCGCGTCGCCCGCACCCTGCGCGACGACCCGGCGCTGCGCTTCGAGCTCTGCACCGGCGTCAGCGGAGTCCACTACCCGCACGACAAGGGCCGCGAGCTGCACGCCGTCTACCACCTGCGCTCGATCACCCACAACCGGCTGATCCGCCTGGAGGTCAGCGCCCCGGACGCCGACCCGAAGATCCCGTCCCTGGTCTCCGTGTACCCGACCAACGACTGGCACGAGCGCGAGACCTACGACTTCTTCGGAATCGTCTTCGACGGCCACCCGGCCCTGACCCGGATCATGATGCCGGACGACTGGCAGGGCCATCCGCAGCGCAAGGACTACCCCCTCGGCGGCATCCCCGTCGAGTACAAGGGCGCCCAGATCCCGGCTCCGGACCAGCGGAGGTCGTACTCGTGAGCACTTCGCAAGCCTCTCCTCGCGAGACCACGGAAGGCACCGTCTACACGGTCACCGGTGGCGACTGGGACGAGGTCGTCCAGTCCGCGGCCCGTGCCGACGACGAGCGCATCGTCGTCAACATGGGTCCCCAGCACCCGTCCACCCACGGAGTGCTGCGCCTGATCCTGGAGATCGACGGCGAGACGGTCACCGAGGCACGCTGCGGCATCGGCTACCTGCACACGGGCATCGAGAAGAACCTCGAGTTCCGCACATGGACGCAGGGCACCACGTTCGTGACGCGCATGGACTACCTGACGTCCTTCTTCAACGAGACCGCCTACTGTCTCGCCGTCGAGAAGCTCCTCGGCATCGAGGACCAGATCACCGAGCGCGCCAAGATCATCCGGGTGCTCCTGATGGAGCTGAACCGGCTCTCCTCCCACCTGGTGTGCATCGCCACCGGCGGTATGGAACTCGGCGCCACCACGATCATGATCTACGGATTCCGAGATCGTGAAATGATTCTCGACATCTACGAGCTCATCACGGGCCTCAGGATGAACCACGCGTACATCCGCCCCGGCGGACTCGCGCAGGACCTGCCGCCCGGCGCGGTGGACCACATCCGCGAGTTCGTGAAGAAGATGAAGAAGAACCTCCCGGAGTACGACAAGCTCGCCACCGGGAACCCCATCTTCAAGGCCCGTATGCAGGACGTCGGCTATCTCGACCTGGCCGGCTGCATGGCCCTCGGCGCCACCGGCCCGATCCTGCGCTCCACCGGCCTGCCGCACGACCTGCGCAAGACTCAGCCGTACTGCGACTACGAGACGTACGACTTCGACGTCCCGACCGCCGACACCTGCGACTCCTACGGCCGCTTCCTGATCCGACTGGAGGAGATGCGCCAGTCGCTCAGGATCGTCGAGCAGTGCCTGGACCGGCTGCAGCCCGGCGCGGTCATGGTCGCCGACAAGAAGATCGCCTGGCCCGCCCAGCTCGCCCTGGGACCGGACGGGCTCGGCAACTCCCTCGACCACATCAAGAAGATCATGGGTACCTCCATGGAGGCCCTGATCCACCACTTCAAGCTGGTCACCGAGGGCTTCCGCGTCCCGCCGGGACAGGCGTACGCGGCCGTCGAGTCGCCCAAGGGCGAACTCGGGGTGCACGCCGTGTCCGACGGCGGCACCCGCCCCTTCCGGGTCCACTTCCGCGACCCGTCCTTCACCAACCTTCAGGCCATGGCGGCGATGTGTGAGGGCGGCCAGGTCGCCGACGTCATCGTCGCCGTCGCGTCCATCGACCCCGTGATGGGAGGCGTCGACCGGTGACCACCAGTTCCTCCGGCGTCAGCCTGGGCATGCCCGAACTGCCCGCGCCCGCCTACCCGGACGACGTCCGCGCCCGGCTCGAGGCGGACGCGCGCGAGGTGATCGCCCGCTACCCGGACTCCCGCTCGGCACTCCTGCCGTTGCTGCATCTCGTGCAGGCGGAGGAGGGCCATGTCACGCGCACCGGGATGCAGTTCTGCGCGGACGTGCTGAACCTGACCACGGCCGAGGTCACCGCGGTCGCCACCTTCTACACCATGTACCGGCGCAGGCCGAGCGGTGACTACCAGGTGGGCGTCTGCACCAACACCCTGTGCGCGGTGATGGGCGGCGACGCGATCTTCGAGGAGCTCCAGGAGCACCTCGGCGTCGGCAACGGCGAGACCACCGAGGACGGCAAGGTCACCCTGGAGCACATCGAGTGCAACGCGGCCTGCGACTTCGCGCCGGTCGTGATGGTCAACTGGGAGTTCTTCGACAACCAGACCCCGGGCAGCGCCAAGCGCCTCGTCGACGACCTGCGCGCGGGACGGGTCGTGGAGCCCACGCGCGGGGCGCGCCTGTGCACGTTCAAGGAGACCGCGCGGATTCTGGCCGGCTTCCCCGACGAGCGGCCAGGGGCCGTCGAGGAGAGCGGCAGTGCGGGACCCGCGTCGCTGGTGGGCCTTCGCCTGGCAAGGGGAGAGGCCGCACCCGCGCGCGTGGTCCATCCGCGGGACGGCGGCCCGCACGACGAGCAGGACGGGGCCGTGCACGAGCCCTCTCCCAGCGAGCACCTGAGCTCACACGACGCGCCACAGGACACGTCGGCCTCCGACCCCGCCCACCCGGCAGGGCCTGCCGCCGAGGAGGGGGAGTGATGACCTTGGCACCCGAACTCAAGAACAACAGCCCCGAGAAGCTGCTCGCACCCGTGCTGTCGGCCTTCTGGGACGAGGACCGGTCCTGGTCCCTGGACGTCTACCGAAGGCACGAGGGCTACGAGGGGCTCCGCCAGGCGCTGGCGATGTCGCCGGACGACCTGATCGCGTATGTCAAGGACTCAGGTCTGCGCGGCCGCGGTGGCGCGGGGTTCCCGACGGGAATGAAATGGCAGTTCATCCCCCAGGGTGATGGAAAGCCACACTATCTAGTTGTCAACGCCGACGAGTCGGAGCCGGGAACCTGTAAGGACATCCCGCTCCTGTTCGCGAACCCGCACAGCCTCATCGAGGGCATTGTCATCGCGTGTTATGCCATCAGGTCGTCGCATGCCTTCATCTATCTGCGTGGTGAAGTAGTCCCCGTATTGCGGCGGTTGCACGAGGCCGTGCGCGAGGCCTACGCGGCGGGCTACCTCGGCGAGAACGTCCTGGGCAGCGGCCTGAATCTTGAACTCACCGTGCACGCCGGCGCCGGCGCGTACATCTGTGGTGAAGAGACCGCACTGCTGGACTCGCTCGAAGGCCGCCGGGGTCAACCGCGGCTCCGTCCCCCTTTCCCCGCTGTCGCGGGCCTCTACGCGTGCCCGACTGTTGTGAACAACGTCGAGTCGATCGCGTCGGTTCCCGCGATTCTCCATCGGGGCAAAGAATGGTTCCGCTCGATGGGCAGCGAGAAGTCCCCGGGCTTCACGCTCTACTCGCTCAGCGGCCATGTCGTCAGCCCCGGCCAGTACGAGGCCCCGCTCGGCATCACACTCCGCCAGCTGCTGGAGATGAGCGGCGGCATGCGGCCCGGCCACCGGCTCAAGTTCTGGACGCCGGGCGGCTCCTCGACGCCGATGTTCACCGACGAGCACCTCGACGTACCCCTCGACTACGAGGGCGTCGGCGCCGCCGGCTCCATGCTCGGCACCAAGGCCCTCCAGTGCTTCGACGAGACGACCTGCGTCGTCCGCGCCGTCACCCGCTGGACCGAGTTCTACGCCCACGAGTCCTGCGGCAAGTGCACACCGTGCCGCGAAGGGACGTACTGGCTCGTGCAGTTGCTGCGCGACATCGAGGCCGGCAAGGGCGTGATGTCCGACCTCGACAAGCTGAACGACATCGCCGACAACATCAACGGCAAGTCGTTCTGCGCCCTCGGCGACGGCGCCGCCTCGCCGATCTTCTCCTCGCTGAAGTACTTCCGTGAGGAGTACGAGCAGCACATCACGGGCCGCGGGTGCCCCTTCGACCCGGCCAAGTCGACGGCCTGGGCCGACCGCACGGAGGTGAACGCATGACCGTGACCACCAATGCTCCCGCGGGTGGGGGAGAGGCGGCGGTCCCGCCGGAAGATCTCGTCTCGCTGACGATCGACGGAGCCGAGATCAGCGTGCCCAAGGGCACCCTGGTCATCCGCGCCGCCGAGCAGCTCGGCATCGAGATCCCCCGGTTCTGCGACCACCCTCTCCTCGACCCGGCCGGCGCCTGCCGTCAGTGCATCGTCGAGGTCGAGGGCCAGCGCAAGCCGATGGCGTCCTGCACGATCACCTGCACGGACGGCATGGTCGTGAAGACGCACCTCACCTCGCCGGTCGCCGAGAAGGCCCAGCACGGTGTGATGGAGCTCCTCCTCATCAACCACCCGCTGGACTGCCCGGTCTGCGACAAGGGCGGCGAGTGCCCCCTGCAGAACCAGGCGATGTCCCACGGACAGGCCGAGTCCCGCTTCGAGGGAAAGAAGCGGACGTACGAGAAGCCCGTACCGATCTCCACCCAGGTGCTGCTCGACCGTGAGCGGTGCGTGCTGTGCGCCCGCTGCACCCGCTTCTCCAACCAGGTCGCGGGCGACCCGATGATCGAACTGATCGAGCGGGGCGCCCTCCAGCAGGTCGGCACCGGTGAGGGCGACCCCTTCGAGTCGTACTTCTCCGGCAACACCATCCAGATCTGCCCGGTCGGCGCCCTGACCTCGGCGGCGTACCGATTCCGCTCCCGCCCCTTCGACCTCGTGTCCTCGCCGAGCGTGTGCGAGCACTGCTCCGGCGGCTGCGCGACCCGCACCGACCACCGGCGCGGCAAGGTCATGCGGCGCCTCGCGGCCAACGACCCCGAGGTCAACGAGGAGTGGATCTGCGACAAGGGCCGCTTCGGCTTCCGGTACGCCCAGCAGCGCGACCGCCTTCAGACGCCCCTGGTGCGCAACGCCGAGGGCGATCTCGAACCGGCCTCCTGGCCGGAGGCCCTGCAGATCGCCGCCCAGGGGCTGCTCGCCTCGCGCGGCCGCACCGGCGTCCTCACCGGAGGCCGCCTCACCGTCGAGGACGCCTACGCGTACAGCAAGTTCGCGCGGGTGGCCCTCGACACCAACGACATCGACTTCCGCGCGCGCGTGCACACCAGCGAGGAAGCCGACTTCCTGGCGGCGCGGGTCGCCGGACGCGGACGCGATCTCGACGGTACGGGTGTCACGTACACCTCCCTCGAGAAGGCGCCCGCGGTTCTCCTGGTCGGGATCGAGGCCGAGGAGGAGGCGCCCGGCGTCTTCCTGAGGCTGCGCAAGGCCTGGCGCAAGCACGGCCAGAAGGTGTTCTCGCTGGCCACGTACGCCACCCGCGGTCTGGAGAAGACGGGCGGCACCCTGCTGCCGGCCGCCCCCGGCACCGAGACCGAGTGGCTGGACGCGCTCGCGAGCGGGGTCGGCCTGGAGGAAGGCGGGGCCGCGGCGGCGGAGGCGCTGCGCACCGAGGGCGCCGTGATCGTCGTGGGTGAGCGGCTGGCCGCTGTGGCGGGCGGTCTGACGGCCGCCGTACGGGCGGCCTCCGCGACCGGAGCGCAGCTGGTGTGGATCCCGCGGCGGGCCGGTGAGCGGGCGGCCGTGGAGGTCGGCGCACTGCCGTCGCTGCTGCCGGGCGGCCGTCCGGCGACCGATCCACGCGCGCGTGACGAGGTCGCCGCCGCCTGGGGTGTCGCCGAACTCCCGCACCGCTACGGCCGCGACACCGGCCAGATCGTCGAGGCGGCCGTGAGCGGCGAGTTGCAGGCCCTGGTGGTCGCCGGAGTCGAGATCGCCGACCTGCCGGACCCGGCACGCGCTCGTGAAGCACTTCACGAGGCCGGCTTCGTGGTCTCGCTGGAGCTGCGGCCCAGCGAGGCCAGTGAGCACGCCAGTGTCGTCCTCCCGGTCGCCGCGGTCGCCGAGAAGGCCGGCACCTTCCTCAACTGGGAGGGCAGGGTGCGCTTCTTCGACGCCGCGCTCAAGCCCGACCAGATGACCCGCCGCCTCGCGCCGACCGACGCGCGCGTGCTGCAGATGCTGGCCGACGCCATGGACGTACACCTGGGCCTGCCGGACCTGCGCACCATCCGCGCGGAGATCGACCGGCTCGGCGCCTGGGACGGGCCGCGGGCCACCGAACCCCTGGAGAGCGGGGGCGTGCTGCCGCGGCCCGCCGCCGGGGAGGCCGTGCTCGCCGGACACCGGCTGCTGCTCGACCAGGGCCGGCTCCAGGAGGGCGACGAGGCGCTCGCCGGAACCCGGCACGCCGCCCACGCGCGCGTGTCGGCCGCGACCGCCGCGGAGGCCGGCGTCAAGGACGGCGACGTCATCTCCGTCACCGGCTCCTTCGGAGCGGTCGAACTCCCGTTGCGGATCACCGAGATGCCCGACCGAGTGGTCTGGCTCCCGCTGAACTCCGTCGGCGGAGGCGTCGCCTCCGACACCGGGGCGCTGCCCGGCGCCCTCGTCCGCATCGGCCCGGCGACGCTCGCGGCCGAGGCCCCCGAGGAGGTGGAGGCATGACCCCGTACCTCGCCGCTGAAGACCTCTCGATGTTCGGCCGCGACCCCTGGTGGCTGGTCGTCGTCAAGGCGGTGTTCTGCTTCGCCTTCCTGATGGTGACCGTGCTGTTCTCCATCGTCTGGGAGCGCAAGGTCGTCGCCTGGATGCAGCTGCGCATCGGCCCCAACCGGCACGGCCCCTGGGGCATGCTCCAGTCGCTCGCCGACGGCATCAAGCTGATGCTGAAGGAAGACATCATCGTCAAGCGCGCGGACAAGGTGGTCTATGTCCTCGCACCGATCGTCGCGGCCATCCCGGCCTTCATGGCGATCGCGGTGATCCCCTTCGGCCCCGCCGACAACGAGATCTCGATCTTCGGCACCCGCACCACGATGCAGCTCACCGACCTGCCGATCGCGATGCTCTACATCCTCGCGGTCGCCTCGGTCGGCATCTACGGCATCGTCCTCGCGGGCTGGAGCTCGGGATCCACCTATCCGCTCCTCGGCGGCCTGCGTTCCTGCGCGCAGATGATCTCCTACGAGATCGCCATGGGCGCCGCGTTCGCCTCGGTGTTCCTCTACTCGGGGTCGATGTCGACGTCGACGATCGTCGAGCAGCAGCACGACCGCTGGTACATCCTGCTGCTGCCGGTCTCCTTCATCCTCTACATCGTCACCATGGTGGGCGAGACCAACCGCGCCCCCTTCGACATGCCGGAGTCCGAGGGCGACCTGGTCGGCGGCTTCAACACCGAGTACTCGTCGATCAAGTTCGCGATGTTCATGCTCGCCGAATACGTCAACATGGTGACGGTCTCGGCCGTGTCGACCACGCTCTTCCTCGGCGGCTGGCGCGCCCCCTGGCCCATCAGCACCTTCTGGGAGGGCGCCAACCACGGCTGGTGGCCGCTGGCCTGGTTCGTGATCAAGGTCCAGCTGCTGCTGTTCTTCTTCATCTGGCTGCGCGGCACCCTGCCCCGCGTCCGCTACGACCAGCTGATGAAGCTCGGCTGGAAGGTCCTCATCCCGGTCTCCGTGGTCTGGCTGATGCTGGTGGCCACCGTGCGGGCGCTGCGGAACGAGAACTACGACTTCGCCGACATCGCCCTCTACATCGGCGGCGGCGTCCTCGCCCTGCTGCTTCTGTCCTTCGTCGCCGACATGTTCCGCGAGAAGGCGAAGGACGCCGAGCAGAGCGCCGCTCGGCCGGCCGAGTTCGACCCGATGGCGGGCGGATTCCCCGTGCCGCCACTGCCGGGGCAGGAGCTCGCGCCGGTGCCGAGGCGCAGCCCGCGCCGGGAGCGGGAGCTGATTGTCAGTGGCGGGTCGGATACTGCCAGTGACGGATCTTCGGATGGAAAGGAGGGGTCCGATGGCTGAGGAGCCGAAGGAGACAGAGCAGCTGAAGCCTGGCTTCATGAACCCCGTCGCCGGCTTCGGCGTGACCTTCAAGGCCATGTTCAAGAAGCGGCTGACCGAGCAGTACCCGGAGCAGCAGAAGACCACCGCCCCTCGCTTCCACGGACGGCACCAGCTCAACCGCCATCCGGACGGCCTGGAGAAGTGTGTCGGCTGCGAGCTGTGCGCCTGGGCCTGTCCCGCCGACGCCATCTATGTGGAGGGCGCCGACAACACGGACGAGGAGCGCTACTCGCCGGGCGAGCGGTACGGCCGCGTCTACCAGATCAACTACGCCCGCTGCATCCTGTGCGGCCTGTGCATCGAGGCGTGCCCCACGCGCGCGCTCACGATGACCAACGAGTTCGAACTGGCCGACAGCAGCCGCGCCAACCTGATCTACACCAAGGAGCAGCTGCTCGCGGGGCTCGAGGACGGCATGGTCGACAGCCCGCACGCGATCTACCCGGGCACGGACGAGCAGGACTACTACCGGGGACTCGTCACCGAGGCCGCGCCCGGCACCGAGCGCCAGGTCGCCGTCTCCAAGGGCGAGGTCGTCCAGGAGGCCGCCTCGACCTTCGGTGAGGAAGAGCCCGCGTCGGAGAAGGTGATCGGCCGATGAGCGCGCAACTCGCCGCCTACTCCACCTCCACGGGAGAGGCCTTCCAGTTCTGGGTCCTCGGCACCGTCGCCGTGGCCGGCGCCCTGGCCACGGTCTTCATGAAGCGGGCCGTGCACAGCGCGCTGTCGCTCGCCGGCACCATGATCATCCTGGCGATCTTCTACCTCGCCAACGGCGCCTACTTCCTGGGCATCGTGCAGATCGTCGTCTACACCGGCGCGATCATGATGCTGTTCCTCTTCGTGGTGATGCTCGTCGGCGTGACGGCCGCGGACTCACTGAAGGAGACCATCAAGGGCCAGCGCTGGCTGGCCCTTCTCTGCGGTCTCGGCTTCGGCATCCTGCTCCTCGCCGGGATCGGCAACGCCTCCCTCACCGAGTTCAACGGCACCGGCCAGGCGAACGCGAACGGCAATGTGGAGGGCCTCGCCACCCTCATCTTCACCAAGTACGTGTTCGCCTTCGAAATCACCGGCGCCCTGCTGATCACGGCCGCCATCGGCGCCATGGTGCTCACCCACCGCGAGCGCACCGAGCGGGCCAAGACGCAGCGCGAGCTGTCCGAACAGCGCGTCCGCGAGGGCAAGCACGTACCCCCGCTGCCGGCCCCCGGTGTGTACGCGCGGCACAACGCGGTGGACATCCAGGGCCTGCTGCCCGACGGCACCCCGTCCGAGCTCACCGTCAGCAAGACGCTGCGTGACCGGGGCCAGGTCCGGGACGTGTCGGCCCAGGCACTGAACGACCTCAAGGCGCTGGAGCAGCGCGCGGAGGAACGCCTGGAGCGCACCGAGATCGAACCGGCCACCTTCAAGCGGGAGGAGGCGTCGAAGTGAACCCGGTCAACTACCTGTATCTCTCGGCCCTGTTGTTCACGATCGGCGCCACCGGCGTGCTGATCAGGCGCAACGCGATCGTCGTCTTCATGTGCATCGAGCTGATGCTGAACGCCTGCAACCTCGCGTTCGTCACCTTCTCCCGGATGCACGGCAACCTCGACGGCCAGATCATCGCGTTCTTCACGATGGTCGTCGCCGCCGCTGAGGTCGTGGTCGGGCTCGCGATCATCGTGTCCCTGTTCCGTTCCCGCCACTCGGCCTCGGTCGACGACGCCAGCCTGATGAAGCTCTGAGGGGTCGGAAGAAAACGTGGAGAACCTGATTGCGCTGCTGGTGGCGGCGCCACTGCTCGGAGCGGCCGTACTGCTGTGCGGCGGCCGGCGGCTCGATGCCGTCGGCCACTGGATCGGCGTGCTGCTGTCGACCGCGTCCTTCGTGTTCGGTGTCATCCTCTTCACCGACCTGCTCGGCAAGGACGCCGAACACCGGACCCTGACCCAGCACCTGTGGACGTGGATTCCGGTCGAGAGCTTCCAGGCGGACGTCACCTTCCGTCTCGACCAGCTCTCGATGACGTTCGTCCTGCTGATCACCGGCGTCGGTTCGCTGATCCACCTGTACTCGGTCGGGTACATGGAGCACGACGAGCGCCGCCGCCGCTTCTTCGGCTATCTGAACCTGTTCCTCGCGGCGATGCTCCTGCTGGTCCTCGCCGACAACTACCTGCTGCTGTACGTCGGCTGGGAAGGTGTGGGCCTCGCGTCCTACCTCCTCATCGGCTTCTGGCAGCACAAGCCCAGCGCGGCCACGGCGGCCAAGAAGGCCTTCCTGGTCAACCGGGTCGGCGACATGGGCCTGTCCATCGCGATCATGCTGATGTTCACGACGTTCGGCACCTTCGCCTTCGGACCGGTCCTCGGCCACGCGACCGACGCCTCCGAGGGCAAGCTCACCGCGATCGCCCTGATGCTGCTGCTCGCCGCCTGCGGCAAGTCCGCCCAGGTGCCGCTGCAGTCCTGGCTCGGTGACGCGATGGAGGGCCCGACCCCGGTCTCGGCCCTCATCCACGCCGCGACGATGGTGACCGCGGGCGTCTACCTCATCGTCCGCTCCGGAGCGATCTTCAACGCCGCGCCGGACGCGCAGACCGCGGTCACGGTCGTCGGCGCCGTCACGCTGCTGTTCGGTGCGATCGTCGGTTGTGCGAAGGACGACATCAAGAAGGCACTGGCCGGCTCGACCATGTCGCAGATCGGCTACATGGTGCTGGCGGCGGGCCTCGGCCCCATCGGCTACGTCTTCGCGATCATGCACCTGGTGACGCACGGCTTCTTCAAGGCAGGTCTCTTCCTCGGCGCCGGTTCGGTCATGCACGGCATGAACGACGAGGTCGACATGCGCAAGTACGGCGGCCTCAGGAAGTACATGCCGGTCACCTTCATCACCTTCGGCCTCGGCTACCTCGCCATCATCGGCTTCCCGGGTCTGTCCGGCTTCTTCTCCAAGGACAAGATCATCGAGGCCGCCTTCGCCAAGGGCGGCACCGAGGGCTGGATCCTGGGCACCTGCGCCCTGGTGGGCGCCGCCATCACCGCCTTCTACATGACGCGCGTGATGCTGATGACGTTCTTCGGAGAGGAGCGCTGGAAGAACCGGCCCACCCGCTCCCCGGAGGCACCGAGCGCGGAGCCCGCCGCCGCGCACCACGGCGGAACCGCGTCTGATCATGCCGCTGACGCGACGGGCGAGCCGCACCCGCACGAGTCCCCGAAGGTCATGACCATCCCGATGATCGTGCTGGCTTTCGGCTCGGTCTTCGCCGGCGGGTTCTTCAGCATCGGCGAC
The DNA here is from genome assembly GCF_040605395.1 of Streptomyces sp. NPDC005648. Lineage (NCBI taxonomy): Bacteria > Bacillati > Actinomycetota > Actinomycetes > Kitasatosporales > Streptomycetaceae > Streptomyces > Streptomyces sp. NPDC005648. Next base: position 27,942 of record NZ_JBEXCS010000054.1, read on the forward strand.
CGCTTCCTGCACTGGCTGGAGCCGATCACCGGCCACAGCGAGGGCGACTCCCCGCTCAGCGCGGGGGCCGTCACCGGCGCGACCATGGTCTGCCTGATCATCGGCGTCGGCATCGCGTACGCCATGTACGGCCGGCGCCCGGTGCCGTCCGTCGCCCCGCGCGGCTCGCTGCTCACCCGGGCCGCCCGGCGCGACCTGCTGCAGGACGACTTCAACCATGTCGTCCTGGTCCGCGGCGGCGAGCACCTGACCCGCTCCCTGGTCTACGTCGACCACACCCTGGTCGACGGAGTCGTCAACGGCACGGCGGCCTCGGTCGGCGGCCTCTCCGGGCGCATGCGCAGGCTGCAGAACGGCTTCGCGCGCTCCTACGCGGTCTCGATGTTCGGCGGTGCGGCGATCCTCGTCGCCGCGACCCTGCTGATGAGGGCGGTCTGATACCGATGTCCTTTCCTCTGCTGACAGCGACGGCGGCTCTCCCGGCGATCGGGGCGATCGCCACGGCCGCCGTGCCGGCCGCCCGGCGCACCGCCGCCAAGTGGCTGGCGCTGGGCGTCTCGCTCGCCACCCTCGCCCTCGCGATCGCCATCCTGGTCCGCTTCGACCCGGACGGCGGGCGCTACCAACTCACCGAGTCCCACGCCTGGATCAAGGACTTCGGGGTCCGTTACGAGCTGGGTGTGGACGGCATCGCGGTCGCCCTGATCGCGCTGACCGCCCTGCTGATCCCGTTCATCATCCTCGCGGGCTGGCACGACGCCGACCCCCTGGAGACCGGCAGCAAGCGGTGGCGGCCGACGCAGGGTTTCTTCGCGCTGATCCTGGGCGTCGAGGCGATGGTGATCATCTCCTTCGAGGCCACCGACGTCTTTCTCTTCTACATCTTCTTCGAAGCCATGCTCATCCCGATGTACTTCCTCATCGGCGGCTTCGGGGACCGTGCCCACGAGCACGGCGAGGAGGCGGCGTCCACGCAACGGTCGTACGCGGCCGTGAAGTTCCTCCTCTACAACCTGGTCGGCGGCCTGATCATGCTGGCCGCGGTGATCGGCCTCTACGTGGTCGCAGGGAACTTCAGCCTCCAGCAGATCGCCGAGGCCCGCGCCAACGGCTCGCTCCACATGGCGACCAGCACCGAACGCTGGCTGTTCCTCGGCTTCTTCTTCGCCTTCGCGGTGAAGGCGCCGCTGTGGCCGCTGCACACCTGGCTGCCCAACGCCATGCAGGAGTCCACCGCCCCGGTCGCCGTCCTCATCACGGCCGTCGTCGACAAGGTGGGCACCTTCGCGATGCTCCGCTTCTGCCTCCAGCTGTTCCCGGAGGCGAGCAAGTGGGCGACGCCCGTCATCCTCGTACTGGCCCTGATCAGCATCGTCTACGGGGCGCTGCTCGCCGTCGGACAGCGGGACATCAAGCGCCTGGTGGCGTACGCGTCGATCTCGCACTTCGGCTTCATCATCATGGGCATCTTCGCGATGACGAGCCAGGGCCAGTCCGGCGCGACGCTCTACATGGTCAACCACGGGATCTCGACGGCCGCACTGATGCTGGTGGCCGGCTTCCTGATCTCGCGGCGCGGCTCGCGGCTCATCGCCGACTACGGCGGTGTCCAGAAGGTCGCCCCGGTGCTCGCCGGCACCTTCCTGATCGGCAGCCTGGCGACCCTGTCGCTCCCGGGTCTCGCGCCCTTCGTGAGCGAGTTCCTCGTCCTGGTCGGCACGTTCACCCGCTACCCGGCGATCGGCATCATCGCGACCTTCGGCATCGTGCTCGCCGCGCTCTACACCCTCGTCCTCTACCAGCGGACGATGACGGGCCCGGTGAAGCAGGAGGTCTCCGCGATGCCGGACCTCAGGGCGCGTGAGCTGGTCGTCGTCGCCCCGCTGATCGTGCTGTTGATCTTCCTGGGCGTCTACCCGAAGCCGGTGACGGACATCGTCAACCCGGCGGTGAAGTCGACCCTGTCCGACGTACACAAGAAGGACCCCAAGCCCTCGGTGGAGGCGGCCAAGTGAGCGCAACAGCCGTCCACAGCCTGTGGACAACGGCGGCAACCGCAGCCGATCCGATCTCCAAGATCCCCGCACCCAAGATCGAGTACGGGCAATTGTCGCCCACCTTGATCGTCGTGGGCGCGGCGATCGTCGGGGTGCTGATCGAGGCCTTCGTGCCGCGCAAGTCCCGCTACTACGCCCAGGTGTTCGTGTCGGCCGTGGCGCTGTGTGCCGCCTTCGCGGCGGTCGTCGCGCTCGCGGCCGACGGCTACGGCACCACCAAGGCCCATATCGCGGCGATGGGCGCGATTGCGGTCGACGGACCGGCCCTGTTCCTCCAGGGCGTGATCCTGCTGTCCGGACTGGTCGGCCTGTTCACCTTCGCCGAACGGCGCCTGGACCCGGAGGCGCACGGCAACCGCGTCGACTCGTTCGCCGCGCAGGCCGCGTCCGTGCCCGGCAGCGACAGTGAGAAGGCCGCGGTCAAGGCAGGCTTCACCACCACCGAGGTCTTCCCGCTGCTCCTCTTCGCGATCTCCGGGATGCTGGTCTTCCCGTCCGCCAACGACCTGCTGACGCTCTTCGTGGCCCTGGAAGTCTTCTCGCTGCCGCTCTACCTGCTGTGCGCGCTGGCCCGCCGCAAGCGGCTCATGTCGCAGGAGGCCGCGGTCAAGTACTTCCTGCTCGGCGCGTTCGCCTCCGCGTTCACGCTGTTCGGCATCGCACTGCTGTACGGGTACGCGGGCTCGGTGTCGTACTCGACGATCGCGCAGGTCGTCGACGGCACGGTCACCAACGTCGACCCGGCGCTCGCCGACACCATGGGCAACGACGCGCTGCTGCTGATCGGCGGCGCGATGATCGTCATGGGGCTGCTGTTCAAGGTCGGCGCCGTCCCGTTCCACATGTGGACGCCGGACGTCTACCAGGGCGCGCCGACCCCCGTGACCGGCTTCATGGCGGCGGCCACGAAGGTGGCCGCCTTCGGCGCGCTGCTCCGCCTGCTCTACGTCGTCCTGCCGGGCCTGCGCTGGGACTGGCGGCCGGTCATGTGGGCGGTCGCGATCGTCACCATGCTGGGCGGCGCGATCGTCGCGATCACACAGACCGACATCAAGCGGCTGCTGGCGTACTCGTCGATCGCCCACGCGGGATTCATCCTGGCGGGTGTCATCGCCACGTCGAAGGACGGCGTCTCGTCCGTCCTCTTCTACCTGGGCGCCTACTCCTTCGTGACCATCGGTGCCTTCGCCGTCGTCACCCTGGTGCGCGACGCGGGCGGCGAGGCGACGCACCTGTCCAAGTGGGCCGGTCTCGGCCGCCGTTCACCGCTCGTGGCCGCCGTGTTCGCGGTGTTCCTGCTGGCCTTCGCCGGCATTCCGCTGACCTCTGGCTTCGCCGGGAAGTTCGCCGTGTTCAAGGCGGCGGCGGAGGGCGGGGCGGCCCCGCTGGTCGTGATCGGTGTGATCTCGTCCGCGATCGCGGCCTTCTTCTACATCCGTGTGATCGTGCTGATGTTCTTCAGCGAGCCGCGCCCGGAGGGTCCGACGGTCGCCGTGCCGTCGCCGCTGACGATGACGGCGATCGGGCTCGGTGTCGTGGTCACGCTGGTGCTCGGTGTGGCACCGCAGTACTTCCTCGACCTGGCCAGCCAGGCGGGAGTGTTCGTGCGCTGAGGAGCCCGCAAGGCCGCTCAGGGCCGCTGGGCAGCACACAGACGAAGGCCCCGGTTCCCCCTCTGTGGGAGCCGGGGCTCTTTCGTCCCTCCTCAGTGGCCTGTGCCACCCATGCCGCTCATTGCGCTCGTGCCGCTCATCCCGCTCGTCGCGGTGGTGGAGGGACACTTCACGTCCGGGTTCCAGGGGAAGAAGAGCCCGCTGGGGTTGCGCTTGTAGAGCCAGACATGCAGGTCGTAGTGGGTCGGCATGCCCTTGTAGTGACCGGGCATCGGCCCCTGGAAGTCGTGCCCCAGCATGTGGGGGCGCGGCATGGTCTTGCCGGCGAGCGGAACGACCCACTCCACGCCGACCAGTCTGCGGCCCCCGTGCCCGTCGTCCTCGTAGAGGAGACCACCGGGAACCTTCGGGTCGAGGGAACCGAAGTGGTCCGGGTTGAAGTAGTGGTAGCCCATGGCGCCCTGACCCGACCGGTCGACGGTGCAGTCATGGGCGACATAGCCGTCGGCGAGCGCGTTCGGCTCATAGGCGTACTTCGCCGTGACGGCGTACGTCTCGGCGAGTTGTCGCTGCACGGAGACGTCCTGCTGCTGGAGGGAGACATCCGGGCCGGGAGAGTCGGCGTGGGCGGGCGCGGCGACCGGTGTGAGGGCGAGGGCGGCGGTGAGGGCGAGGGCGGTCTTGGCGAGGCGAGAGGGCATCGGGCGGGACTCCTTGGCAGCGCGCGGTACGGATCTCGGACCATGAGCGGGCCGGGCGATCCGGCCCCCGGTCCGCCCGAGCAGCTTCTTCCGGGCGCGGGGCGCCCGCCATGCGGACAAGGCCATTGGGCTGAGCGGTCGGCCGGACGGGGGTCTTCAGGTCGCCGAGGCGGGTGACCGGGTCGGGCTGGTGTTCGCCTCGTGTACGAGCCTGTGGATAACTCGGGCACTGTCGGTGGCGAGCCCTATCGTGGAGGCAGTGGTCGAGGGACGACGCACGGGGGACGAGCGATGCACGGAATGGGCGGGACGGTTGTGACGACCGAGGTACACACGCCTGCGGCACACGGCGAGAGCGAGGCACTGGCCACGCTCCACCGCGTCTTCGGGTACGACAGCTTCCGCGGCGAACAGGAAGCGGTCATCGAGCATGTCGTGGCCGGTGGCGACGCCGTGGTCCTCATGCCGACCGGTGGCGGCAAGTCGCTGTGCTACCAGATTCCGTCCCTGGTCAGACCTGGCACGGGAATCGTGGTCTCCCCGCTCATCGCGCTGATGCAGGACCAGGTGGACGCGCTGCGGGCGCTCGGCGTGCGCGCCGGGTTCATGAACTCCACGCAGGACTTCGACGAGCGGCGCGTGGTCGAGGCCGAGTTCCTGGCCGGCGAGCTGGACCTCCTCTATCTGGCGCCGGAGCGGCTGCGTCTGGACTCCACCCTGGACCTCCTCTCCCGGGGCAAGATCGCGGTCTTCGCGATCGACGAGGCGCACTGCGTGTCCCAGTGGGGCCACGATTTCCGCCCCGACTACCTCGCCCTGTCCCTGCTGGGTGAGCGCTGGCCGGACGTCCCGCGCATCGCGCTCACGGCGACGGCCACGCACGCGACGCATCAGGAGATCACCCAGCGCCTGCACATGCCGACGGCCCGGCACTTCGTGGCGAGCTTCGACCGGCCCAACATCCAGTACCGGATCGTGCCCAAGGCCGACCCGAAGAAGCAGCTGCTGGCCTTTCTGCGGGAGGAACACACGGGCGACGCGGGCATCGTGTACTGCCTGTCCCGCAAGTCCGTGGAGTCGACGGCGGAGTTCCTGTCCCGCAACGGCATCGAGGCGGTGCCGTACCACGCCGGTCTGGACGGGGGCACCCGTGCCGCGCACCAGTCCCGTTTCCTGCGGGAAGAAGGCCTCATCGTGGTCGCCACCATCGCCTTCGGCATGGGCATCGACAAGCCGGACGTCCGCTTCGTCGCCCACCTCGACCTGCCCAAGTCGGTCGAGGGCTACTACCAGGAGACGGGCCGTGCCGGGCGTGACGGACTGCCCTCCACGGCCTGGATGGCGTACGGCCTCAACGACGTCATACAGCAGCGCAAGCTGATCCAGTCCGGCGAGGGCGACGAGGCCTTCCGCCGCCGGGCCGCCTCCCACCTGGACTCGATGCTGGCGCTGTGCGAGACCGCCCGGTGCCGACGCGGCCAGCTCCTCGCCTACTTCGGCCAGGACCCGGACCCGACGGGCTGCGGCAACTGCGACACCTGCCTCACCCCACCCGAGACCTGGGACGGCACCGTCGCCGCGCAGAAGGTGCTGTCGACCGTGGTGCGGCTGCAGCGGGAGCGCGGGCAGAAGTTCGGCGCCGTGCAGATCGTCGACATCCTGCTGGGCAAGCGGACCGGCAAGGTCATCCAGTTCGACCATGACCAGCTGTCCGTGTTCGGTATCGGCCAGGACCTCGAAGAGGGCGAATGGCGGGGCGTCGTACGGCAGTTGCTGGCACAGGGGCTGCTCGCGGTCGAGGGCGACTACGGCACGCTGGTGCTGACCGAGGCGAGCGGCTCGGTGCTGCGGCGAGAGCGGGAGGTGCCGCTGCGCAAGGAGCCGAAGAAGCCGGCGACCGTGCGGGCGGCGTCCGGTTCCTCCGCCAAGGGCGAGCGCAAGGCGAAGGCCGCGGCCCCCGAACTCCCCGAGGCTCTCCAGCCTGCCTTCGAGGCCCTGCGCGCCTGGCGCGCCGAACAGGCCAGGGAGAACGGCGTCCCTGCCTACGTCATCTTCCACGACGCCACACTCCGCGAGATCGCGACCGCCTGGCCGACGTCGGTGCGCCAGCTGGGCGGCATCAGCGGGGTCGGCGAGAAGAAGCTGGCGACCTACGGCGAGGGCGTCCTGGCGGTCCTGGCCTCGCTGGGCGACGGACCGGGCACGGCTCCGGCGGCCGCCGCCGGCCCGAGCGGGACTTCCGCCACCGCCGACGTGTCGAGCGCCGACGACGACTGGCCCGAGATGGACGAGGAGCCGGAACCGGACTGGATATAGAGGTGGATACAGAGGCCCGGTCCGGCAGCGAATCGGCACCGAATCGGCACCCGACTGGATGTGGGGCGGGTCGGGCGCGGTAGCCGTCCACGCGGCGCCGCATCTTCACACGGTCGCGGGAGTCGCCGGCTGCTGCCGACGCCCCACCGCGCTGGGCCCGGCCGCCGCCCTTCCCTGACCGAGCCCGACCGGGCGGCGGCCGTCACAGCGCCCGTGCCGCGTACGCCCTGACGTCCGCGTCCGTGTCCGTCGTCGCCGTGGCCAGCGCCGCGCGGGCGTCCTCGGTGGCGTTGTGCCGGGTCAAGGCCAGTACGGCGGCCTTGCGGACGTCGGCGTTCGGATCGGCGAGGGCCTTGGCGAGGGCGGGGACGGCCACATCCGGTTCGGCGGCGGCGAGGGCGGTCGCGGCACCTGACCTCACCTGCCAAGCCGAGGCGGCGAGGGCGGCCACGGCGCGGGCGGCGAGCGGTGCCGGGCAGCCGGTGGTGCCCAGCACGGCGTAGGCGGCGCCTTGGACCAGCGCGTCGGGGTCGTCGGTGAGGGCGGTCAGGGCGGCGAGGGTGCTGCCGGAGCCGGAGCCGGAGCCGGAGCCGGAGCCGGAGCCGGAGCCGGAGCCGGAGCCGGAGCCGGAGTGGGCGTCGGGGCTCTCAACGTTCGCACCGCTCCCACTGTTCCCACCGTTCGCACCGCTCCCACCGGCGCCCCCCTCCACCCGCCCCGCCCAAACCGTCGCCAACCCCTTCGCGAGGGTCACCCGGACCTCGCGAGACGGGTCGGTGGTTGCCGCTCGGGCCAGTTCGGGGGCGGCGTCCACCGAGACGAGGGCGCGGACGGCCTCGATGCGGACCGGGATGTCCGCGTCGGTCAGGGCCCCCGCGTACAGCGCCGCGTCACCCAGGCGCAGGGCGCGCAGGACATCGAGGGAGGCGGCGCGGACGACGGGGTCGGATTCGGTGAGCGCGGCGGCGAGACCGTCACGCAGGGCGGGTTCGGGCGGCAGTGTCTCGACCAGTTCGCGGAGTGAGGCGGCCGCGGCGGCCCGTACCTCGGCGGATCCGTCGCGGAGGGCGTCGGCGAGGGCGGGCCCCGTTCCCGGCGGCACCGTCTCGGTGAGGACGGCGACGGCCTCGCGGCGGACGTTGGGCGCCGGGTCGGTCAAGTAGGGCCGCAGGGAGTCGAGTTCGGGTTCCTCCTCGGCGAGGGCGACGAGCTCCAGGAGACGGGCCGAGGCCTGCTCGGGACTCGTGAGCGGGGTCTCGGACGCACCGCCCCGCGCCGGCTCGGCAGTGCCGGCATTCCCGGCGCCCCCGGCCGCCCCAGCCCCATTGGCCACCGGAGCCACGTCCCGTGACCCCGCCGTCGCCACGTCCTCGGGGTGGACCTCGCCGAGGTGTCGGGGAGCACCGCCCACCGGCGTGAACTCGCCGACGGGAACCAGATAGGGAGCCACGGGACGAGCCGTGAACTCCATCGCACCGGAGGGGGACTTGTGCAGGTCGAGATGGTGGAACCAGGAGGCGTCGTCACGGTGGGGGTGGTCGAGCCGGTCGTGGTAGAGGCCCCAGCGGGACTCCGTGCGGGCCAGCGACGCCCGCGCGGCCATCTCCGCGCAGTCGCGGATGAAGGAGACCTCGGCGCACCGCATCAGTTCGTGCGGGGTGCGGGCGCCCATCTCGGCGATGTCGGTCCGCATCCGCTCGAAGGACTCAAGGGCCAGCGAGAGCCGCGCCCCCGATTTCGGCGGGGCCACGTAGTCGTTCACGAAGCGGCGCAGCTTGTACTCGACCTGGGTCTGCGGCGGGCCGTCCGGGTTGCGCAGCGGACGGTAGATCAGTTCGTGCGCCTCGCGGAGCTGATCGGTGGGCAACTCGCCTTCGTAGGCCTGGTACTGGGCGGCGTCCGCCCCCGCCAGATCGCCGAAGACGAACGCGCCGATCATGTAGTTGTGCGGCACGCAGGCCAGGTCACCGGCGGCGTACAGACGCGGGACGGTCGTACGGGCGTGGTCGTCCACCCGTACTCCCGAGGCCGAATGGCCGCCGCACAGGCCGATCTCCGAGATGTGCATCTCGATGTCGTGGGTGCGGTAGTCGTGGCCGCGGCCGGAGTGGAAGGTACCCCGGGTCGGGCGCTCGGTGGAGTGCAGGATCGACTCCAGGGACGAGATCGACTCCTCGGGGAGGTGGCTGAGCTTCAGGTACACCGGCCCCCGGTCGGAGGCGACCTCCGCCGCGAACTCGGCCATCATCTGGCCCGACCAGTAGTCGGAGTCGACGAAGCGTTCGCCGTGCCGGTTGACCTGGTAGCCGCCGAAGGGGTTGGCGACGTAGGCGCAGGCGGGGCCGTTGTAGTCCTTGATCAGCGGGTTGATCTGGAAGCACTCGATGCCCGTGAGTTCGGCGCCCGCGTGGTAGGCCATGGCGTATCCGTCACCGGCGTTGGTCGGGTTCTCGTACGTGCCGTACAGGTAACCGGAGGCCGGCAGTCCGAGGCGCCCGCACGCGCCCGTCGCCAGGATCACGGCGCCCGCGCGCACCGTCACGAACGCGCCCGTGCGTGTGTTGAAGCCGACCGCCCCCACGGCCCGCCCCTCCGTGGTGAGCACCCGCACCGGCATCACCCGGTTCTCGATGCGGATCCTCTCCCGCATCTCGCGCCGCCGCAGCTGCCGGTAAAGGACCTTCTTGACGTCCTTGCCCTCCGGCATCGGCAGCACATAGGAGCCCGAGCGGTGCACCTGGCGGACCGCGTAGTCGCCGTGCTCGTCCTTCTCGAACTTCACGCCGTACGACTCCAGCCGCTGCACCATGCCGAAGCCCCGGGTGGCGGTCTGCCGGACGGTGGACTGGTCGACGATGCCGTCGTTGGCGCGGGTGATCTCGGCGACGTAGTCGTCGGGCTCGGCGCGGCCGGGGATGACCGCGTTGTTGACGCCGTCCATGCCCATGGCGAGTGCGCCGGAGTGGCGGACGTGCGCCTTCTCCAACAGGAGTACGTTCGCGCCGTGTTCGGCGGCGGTCAGGGCGGCCATGGTGCCGGCGGTGCCGCCGCCGACGACCAGCACGTCGCAGCTGATCTCCTCGGCGTCGGTGAGCGCGGGGATCTGCAGGGGGGTCTTCACGGGGGTGGTCACCGGGGTGCCCTTCGGTTCCGGGGTGCCTTTCAGGTACCGAGCGAGGAGAGGACGTCGCGCCGCAGCGCCGCGCGCGCGGGATCGTCGTGCGCCGTACGGTCGCGTGGGCGCGGCACATCGCGTACGGCGGTGAGCCGGCCGTTGCCGAGGAGGGCGACGCGGTCGCCGAGGAAGAGGGCCTCGTCGACGTCATGGGTGACGAACACGACTGTCGCGCCCGTACCCCGCAACACCTCCACCAGCAGGTCCTGCATGCCGGCCCGGGTCTGGGCGTCGAGGGCTCCGAAGGGCTCGTCCATGAGGACGGCGCGTGGTGCTCCCGCCAGCGCCCGGGCCAGCTGGGCGCGCTGGCGCTGCCCACCGGAGACCCGGTGCGGCAACTGCCGTGCGTGGTCGGCGAGTCCGACCCGCGCGAGCCAGGTCTCGGCCTGCCGCCGGCGCTCGGCCCGGGCCGAGCCCTTGATGGCGAGCGGCAGTTCGACGTTGGCGCGCAGGGTGCGCCAGGGCAGCAGGGCGTCCTCCTGGAAGACCAGGGCACGGTCGGCCGCGGGACCCGTGACCGGGCCGCCGTCCTGGTCGATCTCCCCGGCCAGCGGGGACAGCAGCCCGGCCAGTGTGCGCAGCAGGGTCGACTTGCCGCAGCCGGACGGGCCGACCACGGTGAGGATCTCGCCGGGCGCGACATCCAGATCGACGTCAGCCAGAACTGGGGCGTCGGGGCGGCCGAGGCCGGCGCCGCGCAGGGTGAGCCGCGTGCCCCGCCGGGCTGCCGGTGTCTTCGTCCCGGCAACGGGAGTCCCGGCGACTTCGGTGTCGGTCGCGGTGACCTCGGTGTCAGACGAGGTGCTCATCGCGTGCCTCCTCGGTCGACGGGACGGTGTCCGCCCCGGTGGGTGCGGAGGCGGCCGCCGCCTTGACCGGCCGGGGTCGCCCTCCGGGGACGTACGACGTACGCGGCAGCCAGCGGGTCAGCCGGCGACCGAGCAGCTCCACCGCGGTGGAGGTCACCCAGCCCAGGACACCGATCGTGACCATGCCGACGAAGACGCCGGCGTAGTTGACGACGGTGTAGTCCTGCCAGGTGCGGTAGCCGACGCCGTACTGGCCGGAGATCATCTCGGCGGAGATCACACAGATCCACGAGACGCCGATGCCGACCGACAGGCCGCCGAAGATGCCCGGCAGCGCGCCGGGCAGCACGACCGAGCCGAGGATCCGCCACCGGCCGCCGCCCATCGTCAGCACCGCCTCCTCCCACACGGGGATGAGCGCACGGACCGCGTGCCGGGTGGAGACCAGGACGGGGAAGAAGGCGGCGGTGCAGGTGATGAAGACGATGCCCTGCTCGTTGGAGGGGAACAGGAGGATCGCGACGGGCACGAGCGCGATCGCCGGGATGGGGCGGACGACCTCCAGCACCGGCCCGAGCAGGTCCTCGGCCGGCCGCGAGCGCGCCACGAGCACGCCCGTCGCCACACCCAGCACGGCGGCGAGGAGGAAGCCGGTGAGGATGCGGGTGAGGCTGTCGGTGAGGTCCGTCCAGTAGTCGGGCCCGGACAGCCGGTCGGCGAAGGCGCGGGCCACGTCGGCGACCGTAGGGAACTGCGAGAAGCGCAGCCACAGGTCGACGTTCAGGCTGGTCAGCAGCTGCCAGAGCCCGAGGGCGGCGGCGAGCGAGGCAGCCCTCAGCGCATACCGCCCGGCTGTCGGCAGCGGCCGGCTCATGACGCCCGCTCCAGCGCGTCGGCGTATGTGACGACCCGTGCGCCCCCGTGCGCGTCGACGTACGCCTTCGCGGTCGAAGGCGCGACGAAGGGGAGAAGCCGCTTGCCGTCGGCCACCCAGACCGCCCGGTCGGCGAACCAGAGGGTGCCCGTGGTGGCGTCGGGGACGTACGCGGCGCGGACGGAGTCCTGGTGCCGGGCCACGTAACTCAGCAGCTCGGCGGGGGACTTGAAGCCGATCGTCCGCTCGGAGCCCTTCGGCCACACCTCGTCGGCCGTGGCGGAAGCCGGCGGTGTCGCCGCGAGGCGCCTGGCGTAGTCGGCGCCGAGGGCCTTCTTCACGTACTGGTCGTCGACGAACGCGTCCACGTCGATGTCCCCGGTCAGCTTGGCGGTCTTCAGGATCGACACGTCCTGCTCGAGCGCGGAGACGAGCTGCGGTTTGACCGCCGGGTCGAAGGTCGAGATGCCGTGGGCGCCGTTGTAGAGGTAGACCACCTCGGCGGGCAGACCGGTGGCCTCGGCGACCTTCTCGGCGGCGGCGACGGGATGGGCGTTCAGATAGTCCGTGGCCTCGGCCTGGGACTTCAGGAACGCCTCCAGGACCGCCGGGTGCGCCTTGGCGAAGTCCTGGCGGGCGGTGACGCCGTGGAAGGTGGGGAGGTTCAGCTCGGCACCGTCGTACAGGGCCTTCGCCTTGCCCTGGAAGGCGAGCAGCCCGGGCCAGGCGACGAACTGGGACAGCGCGTCCGTACTGCCGGCCGCGAGCGCCGAAGCACCCACCGCGGGCTGCTGGTTGAGCTTCTCGATGCCCTTGTCGGGGTCGATTCCGGCGCGCTGCAGAGCCCGTACGAGGGTGCCGTCGGCGGCGGAGCCGACGCTGGTGGAGACCTTCTTGCCCTCGAGGTCCGCGAGGGAGGTCAGCTTGGAGTCCGGGGCGGTGACGATCGTGTTGAGGCCGCCGCGCAGGTTGTAGCCGGTGACCGAGACCAGACGGGTGGGCCGGCCGAGCTGCTTGCCGCGGGCCGCGTTGATGAGCAGCGGGAAGTCCCCCATCGAGCCGATGTCGATCTTCCCGGCGGTCATCTGGGCGGTGATCGGGGCGCCGGTGGCGTAGTCCTGCCAGTCGACCTTGTAGGTGTGGCCGTCGTGCAGGGCGTTGAGGTCGCGCTCGAAGTAGCCGAGGGAGCGCAGCAGGGTGCCGGCCGTGACCGTGTTGATGGTCTTGGACTGGTAGCCGACCGTGATGGTGACGTTCGTGCCGTCGCCCGCCTCGGCGCTGCCGCCGCAGGCGGTCAGGGGCAGCAGGAGAAGGGCCGCGGACGCGGCGAGTGCGGTGCGTTTCATGGGAGTTGGTGGCCTTTCACCGGAGCAGGTAGGGCATGTTGACCGTCACGGCTCCGGTGGGGCAGCGGGCCGCGCACGGGCCGCAGTACCAGCACTCGTCGACGTGCATATAGGCCTTGCCGCTGCTGTCGTCGATGGCGAGGGAGTCCAGCGGACACATGTCCACGCAGAGCGTGCAGCCGTCGATGCACTTCGACTCGTCGATGGTCACGGGCACGTCGGCCCGCTGGGGCGCCAAAGGCATGGCTGTCTCCAGGAAGGTCCGGCTCAGGGGTGGGTGAGCGGGTCAGAGGGAGCGGTGCAGCAGACCGCTCATGGTGATGCGGTCGCCCCGGAACCGGATGAACTCCAGGTCGACCGGGCGGCCGTCCGCGAGATGCGTGAGCCGTTCGAGCATCAGTACGGCCGCGCCGCGCGGGGCTTCCAGTACGGCGGCGGAGTGGGTGTCGGCGTTGACCGCCTCCAGGGTGATCTCGGCGTGACCGAGACGTTGGCCGGTGATGGCCTCCAGGAGCCGGAAGACGTCGTTGTTCTCCAGGTCGGCGCCGAGCAGGGCGGTGCCGATGTCGAGCGGGATGTAGGTGAGGTCGAGGGAGAGGGGCAGGCCGTTCAGCCTGCGCAGACGTTCGATGTAGAGGACGTCGGCGCCGGGCTGGACACGGAGGCGTTCGGCGACCGGGGCCGGTGCGGGGGCGGGGCCCATCGTGCGGACCTCGTTGGTGACCGTGCCGTGCTCATGGAGGGTTTCCGCGAGCCCCATCAGCCGGTCCAGCCCGTGCGGGTACTTCCGGGCGACGACCACGGTGCCCACACCGGGCAGCCGGTCCACGAGCCCCTCGGCCCGCAGCAGGTCCAGGGCCTGGCGGACGGTGTTGCGGGTGGCGCGGTAGTCCGTGGCGAGGACGGTCTCGTGGGGGAGGGTGCCGTCCGGAAAGCCGTCGGCCAGCAGCTGGTGCCGCAGCAGGTCGGCGAGCTGCCGCGCCTGATCGGCCCGCAGCCGACGCCGCGCCCGGTGGGCGGCGACGGTGGTCGCGCCCTGGCCGGCGTGGTCTCGGATGCGGTCGCTGGGTGGCATGTTTCGAACCATAGCGAGGCGGTAGGGAATGAAGTGTTGCGGGAGTGTTGCGCCACCCCGGGCTCCGTCGGATGAGCCGCTGACCTGGGGTTTCCGGTGGTGTGCGGGAAGATCTGCCACTCGGGTTTCCGGCCGGCGCGCGGTGGTGTCCCCTACGACAGCGCGGTGAGTCCCGGGGCGAACACGATCAGCAGCGGCAGCAGCGGAACCAACGCGGCGAGGGTCGTCGTGAGCGCCCGGTGCCGGCGTCCGAGACGCGGCGGAGGCTGCAGCAACCGGTCCACCCGCTCACCCAGCAGCCGATGGCTCGACGCACACGACAGCACACCCCGGTGCTGGTTCAGCTCGATCAACGCCAGCGCGGTCGTCAGATGCCCGCACCGCCGCGACGCCGTGTCGTCCGCCGCCAGCTCCACCAGCCGATGCGTCTGGTCGCAGAAGTGGGCGAACAACGGCACCCGCGGAAACCCGGTGGCCAGCGCGCTCGACAGATGCAGCAGCCAGTCGTGATGGGCCCGCGCGTGATCCCGCTCATGCGTGAGTACGGCGTCCAGCTGCGGGTCGGTCAGCCGATGCAGCGCGCCGGTCGTCACGACCAGCTGCGGCGGATGCCCCGGCATCCACCAGGCGTCGGGATACTCGTCCTCCAGCACCAGCAGCGGCCCCCGCGCCGCCGCCTCCAGCCCGGCGGGCAACTCGGGCGCCCGCTCCCGCAGATGCGCCCGGGTCACCCCGCGCCGTCGCCGCGCCTCGACCAGCTCCCGGGCGAGCATCGCGGTGGTCCAGGCGGCACCGCAGGCCAGCAGCAGAGTGAGGGCGGCCGCCCACACGGGCGCGGACGAGAGGTCGTACGCGGCGGTCACCGCGGGCGGCGCGGGCGCGAAGAGCTGGGCGCGTACGGTGCCGAACACGGCGGCCGCCCCCAGCGTCAGCGCCGTCACACAGCACAGCAGAACGGTGGCGACCAGGCACTGCCACACCCACAGCGCGACCACGGGCTCCCGCTCGGGCCAGCCGGCCCGGACCAGGGCACGCGGGACCGGCACGGCGGCCGTCAGCACGACGACACTCAGCAGGAGCAGGCAGATGACCATGCCGCGGGCTCCGGTTCCTGGTCGGAGGAAGGGGCGGGAACGGGCCGGCCGACCTGGGCCGGCCACGGCGCACGAGTACCCGCCGCCAGTATGACGGCGATACGGGCGCCAGTCAGGAGACGCGAAGGACCCACTACGTCATGTGAACGGGCCGTCACCCGACATCCGGCCCCCTGACCTCGACCGACCGTCACCCCGCCCGCGTCACGCCGCGGCTCCTCACCCCGCCACGATCCGCCCCACGACCTCACCGAGGCCCACCCGGCTCCCGTCCGCTCCAGGTGCCCAGGCCGTCAGCGTCACCACGTCGTCGTCCTCCAGGAACGTCCGCTTGCCCTCCGGGAGTTCCAATGGATCCCGTCCGTTCCAGGTCAGCTCCAGCAGCGACCCCCGCTGACCGGGCTCCGGCCCGCTCACCGTGCCGGACCCGTACAGGTCCCCGGTCCGCAGGGACGCGCCGTTCACCGTCATCTGGGCCAGCTGCTGGGCGGCCGTCCAGTACATGGTGGAGAACGGCGGCTCGGAGACGACATGGCCGTTGATCGCGACGGAGATCCGCAGGTCGTACCCACCGGGCTCGGCCTCCGCGTCCTCCAGATAGGGCAACAACGCGTGAGTGCGCTCCGGCGGCGCCACCCGCGCGTGCTCCAGCGCCTGGAGCGGGGTGATCCACGCCGACACCGACGTGGCGAACGACTTGCCGAGGAACGGTCCGAGGGGGACGTACTCCCAGGCCTGGATGTCCCGCGCCGACCAGTCGTTGAGCAGGCACAGCCCGAACACGTGCTCCCGGTAGTCGCCGAGCGCCACCGGCTCGCCGAGCGCCGTCGGCACACCCACCACGAAGGCGACCTCGGCCTCGATGTCGAGCCGCACGGACGGTCCGAAGACGGGCGCGGGGTCCGTCGCCGCCTTGCGCTGCCCGGACGGTCGTACGACATCCGTCCCCGACACGACCACCGTCCCCGAGCGGCCGTGGTAACCGATCGGCAGATGCTTCCAGTTGGGCGTCAGCGAGTCCGCGGCGTCCGGGCGGAAGATCTGTCCGACGTTCCGCGCGTGGTTCTCGGAGGAGTAGAAGTCGACGTAGTCCGCGACCTCGAACGGCAGATGGAGCCGCACCGAGGACAGCGGACGGAAGAACCCCTCGACCTCGCCCCGGCGCTCCGTCACCCAGGAGACCAGCGCACGCCGCACCTCCTCCCACACCTCGCGCCCCGCCCCGAGCAGCGGGTTCAGTGTCGGTTGCGTGAGCAATGACGCGTGCGGCGAGCCGAGCGCGCGGGCCGCCGCGCCCGCGTCGAGGACATGGTCGCCGAGCCGGACGCCGACGGTCCGCTCCGCCGTCCCGGGCACCGAGAACACGCCGTACGGAAGGTTGTGCGAACCGAAGGGATCGCCCTCGGGGACATCGAAGGGGGGCATGAATGCTGCCTCGCTCTCGTGCGTTCCGTGTGGTCAGGCCACACGTTACGGCTGAGTTGCCTGTCCTGGGCAGTGTCTAAAGAGTTTGCAATGTCCGAATTGGGCTTGTCGGACGTGGCAATTCCGGCTTAGCGTCCTTTGGGGGACACGGACGGGGTGGGTCCGGTCCGTAGGGGGGACGCGTGGGGGGACCCGTGGCCAGGACCAGCAGTGTGCCTTTCGAGGCCGACCGTGATGTGCCGGGCCTGATCGTCAAGTTCGGCGACTATCCGCTGCACCACGGCGGCGTGGGCGCCATACGCAGTCTCGGCCGCCTCGGCGTGCCCATGTATGCAATCACGGAGGACGCCTACACACCCGCCGCCTCCTCGCGCTATCTCAAGAAGGCCTTCGTCTGGCCGACCACCGGCACGGAGGACCCCCGCCATCTGGTGGACGGACTGCTGCGGATCGGCCGCCGCATCGGCCGGCCCACCGTCCTCGTCCCCACCGACGAGGAGGCCGCCGTCCTGATCGCCGAGCACCAGGACGAACTCGCCGGCCGCTTCCTGTTCCCACGGGTCGACCCCGCCCTGCCCCGCCGTCTGGCGAGCAAGCAGGGCCTGCACGAACTCTGCGTGGAACACGGCATCCCGAGCCCGACGGCCGCCTTCCCGCAGTCGTACGACGACATCGTGACCTTCGCCGAGAAGGCCCGCTTCCCGGTGGTGGCCAAGAACCGCGAGGCGTTCGTACGGCGCAAACAACCGGCGGTCAACGGCACGACCAGGATCGCCACCCGCGAGGGCCTGCTCACCCTCGCCCGCGACTGGGGCGAGCATCCCGGCGTGATCCTCCAGGAGTACCTGCCCCGGGAGGACGCCGAGGACTGGATCGTGCACGCCTACTTCGACCAGGACTCCACACCGCTCGCGATGTTCACGGGCGTGAAGGTGCGCTCCTGGCCGCCGCACGCCGGGATGACCGCCAACGCGTACGTCGTCGACAATCCCGAACTCGCCGACCTCGCCGCGCGGTTCATCAAGGAGATCGGCTTCACCGGCATCGTCGACCTCGACCTGCGCTTCGACCGGCGCGACGGACAGTACAAGCTCCTCGACTTCAACCCGCGCATGGGCGCCCAGTTCCGGCTCTTCGAGAACGAGTCGGGGGTGGACGTCGTCCGTGCCATGCATCTGGACCTGACCGGCCGCTCCGTCCCGGAGGGGGAACAACGCGCCGGTCACCGGTACATCGTGGAGAACATCGACCTGCCCGCCCTGCTTGCCTACCGCCGCAGCGGCTATACGACGCCGCACGCACCGGCGCGCGCGAGCGGGACGGAGCTGGCCTGGCTCGCGGGTGACGACCCGCTGCCGTTCCTCACGATGCTCGCGCGCTTCGTGCGGCCGGGCGCGAAGCATCTTTATCAGCTGTGGCGCACCAACCGCCGCGGCAGCACGACCAGTTCGAACAGCTAGCCGGCGGATTCGCCGCGACTGCGGTGCCGGCCCTGCCGGCTGTCCGAGCCGGACACGAAGTGACGAAGTGACGTCCTGGGGAGGGACTTCGTGATTGAACCGGTTGCAGTCATCGGCGCCGGGCCCTTCGGCCTGTCGACCGCGGCCCATCTGCGGGCCCGCGGCATCCCGGTGCGCGTCTTCGGCGAGCCCATGGTCAGCTGGCGCGACCACATGCCCGTCGGAATGCTCCTGAAGTCCACACCGGTGGCCTCCAGCCTGGACGCGCCGCAGCCCGGCCACAGGCTGGCCGACTACTGCGACGCCGCCGGCGTCAAACGCCTGGTGACGGACGAGGACATCATTCCGGTGGAGACCTTCATCGCCTACGGCGAGTGGTTCCAGCAGAAGCTGGTCCCCGAACTGGAGCGGGTGCGGGTGGTGTCGGTGGACGGCCGCAAGGGCGGCGGTTTTGAACTCAAGCTGGACTCCGGCGAGTTGTTCACCGCGCGCGCCGTCGTCGTGGCGACCGGCCTGTCCGGACTCGCCCACCTGCCCGCCGAGCTCGCCACCGCCGCGGCGGACGGACCCACCCCCACGGGCCCCGTCTCGCACAGCTCCCAGCACCACGACCTCACCCGCTACTCCGGCAAGGACCTGATCGTCGTCGGCGCCGGACAGTCCGCGCTGGAGACGGCGGCCCTCGCGGCCGAGGCGGGCGCGCAGGTGCGGGTGGTCTCCCGCGGCAGCGGCAGGGTCGCCTTCGGCGCGCCGCCCTGGAAGCAGCCCAGGCTGCGCCCGGAGTCGCCCTTCGGCCGCGCCTGGTCCCTGTGGGCCCTCAGCTACTACCCGCACCCCTACCGCTACCTCCCGGCCCAGACCCGCCACTACCTGGTCCGCCGTGTCCTCGGCCCGCTCGGCGCGTGGTGGCTGCGCGACCGCTTCGAGGGCAAGGTCCAGGTCAGCGAGGTCGACCGGATCGTCCGCGCGGACGCGGACGGCGACGGCGCCACACTGTCGGTCCGCACCCATGGCGGCCAGACCGAGAAGCTGTCGGCCGACCACGTCATCGCGGCGACCGGCTACCGGGTCGATGTCGCGGCGATGGACTTCCTCGGCCCCGAACTGCGCACCCATGTGGCCGTGAGCCGCGGGACGCCCAGGCTGGGCGCCGGGTACGTCTCCTCGGTCCCCGGCCTGTACTTCACCGGCCTCCCGGCGGCCGGCTCGTACGGCCCGGTGATGCGCTTCGTGTGCGGCACCGAGTTCGCCTCGCCGAGGCTCGCCAAGCATCTGGCGGCGGCGCACGCCTGATCCCCTCACCACCACGGCCCCCGATCCGTCAGTCCAGTGGGTGCGACGGAACCAGCCTCGCACCCACCACTGACAACAGCCCTCGGACGCGGCGCCGACGGGTCTCGAACGCGGCGTTGCGAGGGCCCGTCGGAGTCACCCGGTGACCACAAGGGTCCGTGGTGGTACGGAAGTTGACCGAGGGGCGACCGTGAACAAGGCGGTCGACCGGTTCGCGATGAGTCGGTGGTGCGTCCTGTCCGTATTCTCTGATCATGGCCGCACCCACCGCATATGCACTCATCGCCACAGACCTGGACGGCACGCTGCTCAGAGGCGACGACACGCTCTCCGACCGGTCCGTCGCCGCCCTCGCGCGCGTGGCGAAGGCCGGCGCCCGGCACCTCGTGGTGACCGGCCGCCCGGCCCCGAGAGTGCGGCCGCTCCTCGACGACCTCGGCAGCAGGGGGCTCGCGGTGTGCGGACAGGGCGCGCAGGTGTACGACGCCGGCGCGGACCGTCTGCTGTGGTCCGTCACCCTGGACCGGGAGCTCGCCGAGACGGCCCTCGGCAAGATCGAGGCCGAGGTCGGCCAGGTCTACGCGGCCGTCGACCAGGACGGCGTGGACGGCCTCACGCTCATCGAGCCGGGCTATCTGATGCCGCACCCCACACTGCCCGCGGTACGGGTCGAGCGCCGCGACGACCTGTGGTGCGAGCCGATCAGCAAGGTGCTGCTGCGCCACCCGGACCTGTCCGACGACGAGTTGGCGACCACCGCGCGCGCGGTGGTCGGTTCCCTGGCCACCGTCACCATGTCCGGGCCCGGCACCGTCGAACTGCAGCCATGCGGCATCACCAAGGCCACGGGCCTCGCCCTCGCCGCGGAACACCTGGGCCTGGGCCCACGGGAGACGATCGCCTTCGGGGACATGCCCAACGACATCCCCATGTTCGACTGGGCCGCCCATGGGGTCGCCATGGCCAACGCCCATCCCGAACTCAAGGCGGTGGCCGACGAGATCACCCTGTCGAACGAGGACGACGGCATCGCCGTCGTCCTCGAAACACTCTTCTGAACGGACCGAGCGGACCGACCCGAGCGGACCGGGCCGGACCGACGGGCTCAGTAAGCGCCGTACACGTTGTCGATCGAGCCGTAGCGCGCGGCCGCGTAGTTGCAGGCGGCGGTGATGTTGGCGACCGGGTCGTACGGATCCCACGCCGTGCCGCTGACGTGGTACGCGGCGAAGGTCGGGTCGATCACCTGGAGCAGGCCCTTGGAGGGGGTGCCGGCCAGGGCGTTCGAGTCCCAGTTGTTGATGGCGTACGGATTGCCGGACGACTCGCGGATCACGTTGCGGTAGATGCCGTCGTACGACCCCGGGATGCCGTGCTGGGCCATGACCTGCAGCGAGGCCCGGATCCAGCCGTCGAGGTTGTTGGCGTAGCCCAGCGAGGAGGCGGTGACCACGGACGTGGTGGCCGCGGAGGCGCTGGTCGCGCCGATGACCGGGAGGGCGAGTACGGCGGCGCCCGTGCCGATGACGGCGAGCTTGCGGGCGAGGCGGGAGCTTCTGGAGCGGCGGCGGTGAGCGGCAGCAGGCATGACGGGGTTTCCTCTCCGGCGCCTGCGAGGTGAGCTGTCGGGTTCGGGCGGGAGCTGCCCGGCCGTACCGTCGTAGGACGACACGACTACACCCCGAGCCGGTTCCGGAATGTCCGAAGACATCCAGGGTCGGCGACTTACCTGGGTCCCCCGCTCCTGCCGTGCGTTCTCGGTGGATGGTTCGGGCGGCGGCAGGATTAGGCGTCCGCCCGACAGGCCGGGAACGTATGCGAGAGCACATGTCCGGAACAAGTGCCGGATTCACACATCGGGCCGTTTGACCTCGGTGTGGGGTGTTTGGGGTGCTTGATCCTTTGCGGCCGCCAAGCCTCAACTGGCATGCCGGAAAAGGCGGATCGGCCGAAATGCACCGGAATGTGGATCATGACCCGAGGTGAGCCAAGTCACGGGCTTTCGCAAGAGTGGTAAATCGGGCAATGACCCCAACTCATAGTCAAATGCCAGTCGGTGGAATCCGCTCATCTCACGCGGACCGGCAAAAGTCCCCCGGGTCCGCCGGAGGGCGCCCGTGTGCCGCCATCACCCGGTCGGGTGATGTGTCGAGTGGATAAATATCCGTTGTTATCGGTCGATCAGAAACATACCGGGCGTGATCCGATACCGCCCCTGCTGGACGGGTGGGCGGCATGGGTGATCGAAAGGTGACCGGATACGCTGACTTGAGTGAAGGCAGCGACCTATCGACAAACCGTGTAACCGCCAGTAGACACCAGCAGACAGGAGACCCCTCGTGACCGTCGTCGGGCCGTTCGGGCTGAGCGTGCGGGACCAGGCTCTGGAAGCCGATGTCCAGGCCGGATTGGCGGCCGTCGAGGAGGGCTTGCTCGAGGCCACCAAGAGCGAGGTCCCCTTCATCACGGAGGCCGCCCAGCACCTGGTGCGGGCGGGTGGAAAGCGCTTCCGGCCGCTGCTGGTGATGCTTGCCGCCCAGTTCGGTGACCCCTACGCCCCCGGAGTCGTACCGTCGGCCGTGGTGGTGGAGCTGACCCACCTGGCGACGCTGTACCACGACGACGTCATGGACGAGGCGGCCGTACGGCGCGGGGTGGACAGCGCGAACACCCGCTGGGGCAACTCGGTGGCGGTCCTGACCGGCGACTTCCTGTTCGCGCGCGCGTCGCACATCCTGGCGGACCTCGGCCCGGAGGCCGTCCGGGTCCAGGCCGAGGCGTTCGAACGCCTGGTCACCGGACAGATCCTGGAGACGGCGGGCCCCCAGGACGGCCGCGACCCGGTCGAGCACTACCTGGACGTGCTCAGCGGCAAGACGGGCTCCCTGGTGGCGGTCTCGTGCCGCTTCGGCGCCATGATGTCGGGCGCCGACGAGACGGTGGTGGACGTCCTCACCCAGTACGGCGAGCGCCTGGGCGTCGCCTTCCAGCTCGCCGACGACGTACTGGACATCGCGTCCGACTCCCGCGAGTCGGGCAAGACGCCGGGTACGGACCTGCGCGAGGGCATCCCGACCCTTCCGGTGCTGCGGCTGCGGGAGCGGGCGGAGCGGCTGGGACTGGCCGAGGACATCGCCCTGCGCGAGCTCCTGGACTCCGACCTCACCGATGACGCGCGGCACGCCGAGGCGCTGGCCGGGCTGCGGGCGCACCCCGCGCTGGAGCAGGCCCGCCGGGACACCGTGCGGTACGCGGAGGACGCCCGCTCCGCTCTGGCGCCCCTTCCGGAATGCGACGCGAAGGCCGCTCTGGCGGAGATGTGCGACGCGGTGGTCCACCGGGCGGGCTGACCCCTGCCGCTGCCCTTTCGGTCCCCCCGGATGTTCATCTTCTGCACCCCCGTAGGCCCGAACGGACCTTGTCCCCGGCTGCCGGGACGGGCTGGGATTGCCGGGCCGGTGGTTACCGCCGACCGGCGACCGGCCCGCTGTGATGCACGTCACAAGCCTGGACTGAGTCCAATCTAAGATCCCTTCCGTACTCATACCCAGAAGGCCGACGCAGGGGGTGTCGGCCGGTCTACGGGGAGAAAACAACATCATGGGCAAGAACACGACGTTCTCGAAGCGCCGTAAGAGCCTGATCGTCACCGCCGTCGCGGTGGCCACCGCCGGCGGCGTCGCCGCGATGGTCATTCCCGCCTACGGCGCCACCGGCACCCGCACCGACCACGCGGGCCACGCCGGCATGAACGAGCAGGGCATCGTCACACAGAGCGGGACCGTCTCCGGCGGCACCGGAGGAACCCTTCTCGCCACCAGCCTGCGCGGCGCCAACGAGGTGCCCGTCGCCGGTGGCCCGGCCGTGGGCGACAAGGACGGCGCCGCACTCGAGTTCATCAAGGTCAAGGGCGACAAGGTGTCCGTCGCCGTCACCTGGCGCGGCACCGGCAAGCCGACCATGCTCCACATCCACCAGGGCGCCAAGGGCACCAACGGCGGCGTCAAGGTCGACTTCAGCAAGCTGCTCAAGAACAGCCGGCGCCACAGCGTCACCGGCACCGTCAAGGTCGAGGACCCGGCCCTGCTCGACGCGCTGAAGAACGACCCCGGT
Organism: Streptomyces sp. NPDC005648; assembly: GCF_040605395.1. Classification (NCBI taxonomy): domain Bacteria; kingdom Bacillati; phylum Actinomycetota; class Actinomycetes; order Kitasatosporales; family Streptomycetaceae; genus Streptomyces; species Streptomyces sp. NPDC005648. The sequence goes on from NZ_JBEXCS010000054.1 coordinate 51,293, forward strand.
TCGTTCTACGCCAACCTGCACACGGCCGAGTTCCCGGGCGGCGCCGTCCGAGGCCAGCTCCACAAGGTCACCGTCGCCGCCTTCGACTTCCGTGACGCCTTCGACAACTTCCAGGCGTCCGTGGTCAAGGGCAGGCAGATCTACGAGTGCAAGCCCACCGACGCCGGCGGCTACGCCTTCGCCCAGCGCGACGTCAGCGCCCTGCTCGGCGGCGGCATCCGGCACTCCTTCGTCGCCCCCAACTCCGGTACACCGCAGTGGGTCGCGCCCGACGGCAGCGCCGTCACCGGAGCCGTCCAGTCCAAGACCCCGAACGGCAACGGCAACATCCCCGAGCTCGACCTCAAGGCCACCCGGTCCGGGAAGCACCACGGCCTGCTCGCCGGCACCGCGGAGATCCTGCGGCTGAACACCGTCGGCGGCGTCGCCCCGACCGGCTCCTGCGAGCCCGGCACCATCGTCGGCGTCCCGTACTCGGCGGACTACGTGTTCGTGCAGGGCTGACACGGGTACGTGTTCGTGCGGCACGGACACGGGAGTTGAGGGCCGGCAAGGCCTGCTCGGGCGGTGTCCTCCCCCTGCGACCCCTACGGATCGGGGGAGGCGCCGCCCTCTCGTGTCATACCCCAGGTGTACATGGAGTTGCCTCCGCGGTCTGACGCTTCTCCCTGGCCGATTTGGTGAACTGGAGACAACGGAAAACACCACTCCTCACCGATTCGGGTGAGAATGGCGGCTACGGGGTGGATGCACGGGAGTTGAAAGCCGCCGCCGACGACGGAGGTAGCGCACACATGGCACCGTACGAATCCGACGACAGCACGAGCGCCGGGGAGGTCGACGACCTGGGCACCGGCCGGCGCAAGGCAGCGCGGTACGTCGTCCCGGTCGCGGTGGTGGGGGTGGCGGCGGCGACCATCGGCCTCGTCCCCGCGCTCGCCGACTCCGGCGACCCCAACCTGCCGAAGATCAGCGCAGAGCAACTCATCGAGAAGATCGCCAAGTCGGACGTGCAGCAGATGTCCGGCACCGTGAAGATCACCACGGACCTGGGCCTGCCCGACCTCGGCGGCCTGGAGAACAGCCTGGTGTCCGGCGCCACCAAGGGCTCCGGCTCCGGCGACGGAACCTCCGCCGACCCCACGGCCAAGCTGACCGAACTCGCCTCCGGCACCCACACCTTGCGCGTCGCGGCCGACGGCCCGGACAGGCAGAAGCTCTCCCTGCTGGAAAACGCGGCGGAATACAGCCTCATCCACAACGGCAAGGACGTCTGGGGCTACGACAGCCAGTCGAACGAGGTCTACCACTCCACCGCACCGGACAGCGCCTCCGCGAAGAAGCGGCACGAGGAGCCCCCGGCCACACCCGACCAGCTCGCCAAGGACGCCCTCAAGGCGGCCGACGACACCACCTCGATCACCGTCCAGGGCACCGCGCAGGTCGCGGGCCGGGACGCCTACCGCCTGGTCATCAAGCCCAAGGACGCGGGCTCGACGGTCGGTCAGATCACCGTCGCCGTCGACGCGAAGACCGGGCTTCCGCTGAAGTTCACGCTGACCCCGGCGAGCGGCGGCGCCGCCGTGATCGACGCCGGCTTCACCCGGATCAGCTTCTCGAAGCCCGCCGCCTCGACCTTCGACTTCAAGGTGCCCAAGGGCGCGAAGGTCACCGAGGACAAGCAGTCCGACCACAAGTCCGCCCCGCTCGAGGGTCTCAAGGGCGACGACAAGACCGGCGGGACGGAGAAGAAGGGCAAGCCCGGCGAGGACCACGCCAAGGGCCCCGACGGGCTGAACGTCCTGGGCAAGGGCTGGGACTCCATCGCCACCTTCGACACCGGAGGCAAGGGCGTTCCGTCCGGCTCCGGGGCCGGCGGCGACTTCGGCGGCTTCCTGGACTCCCTCGGCGACAAGGTCACCGGCAAGTTCGGCTCGGGCACGATCTTCAAGACCCGTCTGATCAACGCCCTGATCACCGACAACGGCAAGGTCTACGTCGGCGCGGTCACCAAGGACGCCCTGGTGAAGGCGGCGAACGCGGGCTAGCGTCACCCACCCGGGTGAACGCGGAGCGGCCGGGAACCTGCCGGGGCGGCGGTTCGTCATCACTGTGAGTAATCACAGCGCGGGGCCGTACGAGCAGGAATCGAGGAAGCCGATGGACGACGAACCGTCCACCACGGAGCCGAAAGAGAGCGAGCCGGGTGACAGCGTCATCGCCACCCGGGCGCTCACCAAGCGCTACCGCGGCGGACAACTCGCCGTCGACGGCCTGGATCTGACCGTCCCGGCGGGCAGCGTCTTCGGCTTCCTCGGTCCCAACGGCTCGGGCAAGACCACCACCATCCGCATGCTGATGGGCCTGATCGAACCGACCTCGGGCTCGGCGCGCGTCCTCGGCCGCCCCATGCCCCGAGCCTGCCGCACCGTCCTTCCACACGTCGGGGCCCTCATCGAGGGCCCCGCGCTGTACGGCTTCCTCTCCGGCCGCGACAACCTCGTCCGCTACGACGCCGCCGACCCGACCGCCGACCCGCGCACCCGGCGTGCCCGCGTCGCCGCCGCGCTGGACCGGGTGGGTCTGTCGGCGGCGGCCGGCAAGAAGGCGAAGGCGTACTCGCTGGGCATGAAGCAGCGCCTGGGCCTCGCCGCCGCCCTGCTCCAACCGCGCAGACTCCTGGTCCTGGACGAGCCGACCAATGGCCTCGACCCCCAGGGCATGCGCGAAATCCGCTCCCTGGTCCGGGAGCTGGCCTCCGACGGCACCACCGTCTTCCTCTCCTCCCACCTCCTCGACGAGATCGAACAGGTCTGCACCCACGCCGCGGTCATGGCCCAGGGCCGCCTCATCACCCAGGGTCCGGTGTCCGACCTGGCATCGGGCGCCCGCAGCCGCCTCGCCATCACCACCCCGGACACCGCGGACGCGGCCCGGATCCTCAAGGAACAGGGCGCCGCGGATGTCGTGATCACGGAGGACCGGGTGACGGCGGAGCCCCCGGAGCGCGACCTGGCCGACATCAACGCGGCGTTGGTGAAGGCGGGCGTGCGAGTCCGGGCCTTCGGTCTGGAGCGCGCCTCACTGGAAGACGCCTTCGTGGCCCTGACGGGGGAGGGCTTCGATGTCGCAGGCTAGCGAGAACACCGGGCAGGGGACCGGGGCCGTAGCCGATGTGCGGCTGCCGGAGGCGGGGCGTGACCGGTCCCCCCTCACCACCGGCCGCCGAACCACCTTCCTCGGCACCCTCTTCCGCAACGAACTGCTCACCACGTTCCGCCGCTGGCGCACCCTCGCCCTGCTCGCCGTGCTCGCGGCGGTTCCCGTCCTCATCGGTATCGCGGTGAAGATCGAAACCGACGGGGACCCGACCCGCGGCCCGGGCGGAGGCGACGGAGGAGGCGGCCCCGCCTTCATCTCGCAGATCACCAACAACGGCCTCTTCCTGGTCTTCACCGCCCTCGCCGCCACCCTCCCCTTCTTCCTCCCGATGGCGATCGGTGTCATCGCGGGCGACGCGATAGCGGGCGAGGCCGGCTCCGGCACCCTGCGCTACCTCCTGGTGGCACCCGCCGGACGCACCCGCCTGCTCCTCACCAAGTACGCGACGGTGATGGCGTTCTGCCTGGTGGCCACCCTCATCGTGGCCGTCTCCGCACTCACCGTCGGCGCCATACTCTTCCCGCTCGGCGATCTGACCACGATCTCCGGCACCCGGATCAGCTTCGCCGACGGCCTCGGCCGGGCGCTTCTGATCGCCCTGGTGGTCGCCGCGTCCCTGATCGGCGTCGCCGCCCTTGGCCTGTTCATCTCGACGCTCACCAGCAGCGGTATCGCGGCGATGGCGACGACCGTCGGCCTGCTGATCACCATCCAGATCCTCGATCAGATACCCCAACTGCACACCATCCAGCCGTACTTCTTCTCGCACTACTGGCTGTCCTTCGCGGACCTGATGCGCGACCCGGTCTACTGGGACGACCTGCAGAAGAACCTCGGCCTCCAGGCCCTGTACGCGGCGGTGTTCGGGTCGGCGGCCTGGGCGAGGTTCACGACGAAGGACATCACGGCCTAGGCCCGGGCCGGCCGGTTGGGCCCGGCGGGTTTCAGGCGGCCTCGGACCACTGGTGGGGGAACCGGGCGGGCGGTGCCTCCTGGGCGAAGAAGGCCTTGGCCCGGGCCAGCGCCTCGGTGTCGTTCAGTACGTCGCCGCGCCTGCTGCCGTTGCCGAGGAGTACTCCGCCGAAGCGCATCCCCAGATACGCGGCCGAGTTGTTGAGGGTCCCGATCAGCGGGTCGGCGACCGAGAACTCGGTGTCGGCGAGAGCGGTGACGCCCCAGAGCGTGCGGCTGGCCATGGCCGCCCTGAAGTCGAGACCGGGGGTGCGCAGCCAGCCGGACCAGTAGTCGAGGTAGCGCTTGGTGAGGCCGGAGACCGAGTACCAGTACAGCGGGGAGGCGATCACGATGTCGGTGGCCGCGAGGGTGGCGTCCAGAAGCAGATCGGGGGCGCTGCCCGTCGGCGGCCGCACATGGTCGCTGTCGCGCCGCAGGTCGACGAAGTCCGGCAGCGGCTGCTCGGCGAGGCCGACCCACTGCTGCTCGACGTCCGCGGGCAGTTGCTCGGCGGCACGGCGGGCGAGCAGCTCGGTGTTGCCGTCGGTGCGGCTGCTGCCGAGGACGAACAGGAAGCGGCGCGACATGGATCCCCCAGATGGACGGCGAGGTGCAAGGGACGGTGTGGAGCAATAACAAGCATCTGCATTATATGCGCATGCATTCACCTGTCCAGGGTGCGTCCGGGCGGGCATTGGTGCCGGATCACTGGAACGAGGCTGTGACCTCGTGGTGACATGAGAACTGCGGGTGAGCGGAGAGACTCCACCATGAGCGTGATGAACGGATCGTGACGCGCTGACCGCCGGTTTTTCGGCAGATCCGAGTGAGGGCACATATGTCTCGACCCAGCCGGGAGAAGAACCGGGAGCAGTGGCCCCCGGAGCCCTCGGCCATACTGGCGGCGGCGCCGATCGACGTGCTCGTGCCCGCCGCCGGTCCGGACGCGGGAGGGGCGACGATAGGCGGTGTGCCCCTCGCGGTGGCCGACGGCGAGGACGTCCAGCAGGCGGTCCTGAGCCACCTCCACCGCATCGCCCTCGCCACCGGCCACCCGGTCCACGCCTCGATCCACGACGAGCGGCACGCCTGTGTCGTCCCGCTCCAGGTGAACCCGGACGGCTCAAGCCACCTCACGGGCGCACCGGCGCCCGCGCGGACGCCCGCCCCGCAGGACTTCGCACCACAGCCCCCGGAGGAGCGGCCGGCCCCACCGGCACCGCCGGCACCGCCACCGATGCCGGCGGTCCCTCTCGGCACGGTCGCGCCTCCGACGGGGGTGTTCGGCCCGCCTCCCGTGATGGACGCCGTACCGCCCGCGGACTCCGTACCGCCCATGGATCCGGTAGCCCCCACGCACGGTGCGGGCGGGGTGCGCGGAGGGGACGAGGCCGTATGGCCGGAGGCGCCCGTCGCGGCACCCCTGGACGCGCCGACCCCGCGCCTCACCCCCATCTACTCCAGTCCGTCGAGCTCCCCCGACACCTCGCTGCTGCGCCCCCTCCTCCCGGCCCTGGAGGCCGATCCCGACCCCAGGCCCACGTCCACCGCCCCCACCCCGGCGCGTGGGTTCGACGCGGTGGCGGAGGCCGTACTCGGGGACGAACCGCCCACCGTCCCGGCCTTCCTGATGGAGCCGATGGTGCGGGTCAACGAGGCCGTGCGGGCGGGGCGGATAGCGGAGGCGGCCGAGCTGGCCGACGGGGTCGTCGCGGAGGCGTCGGCGGTGCTGGGGGCGGAACACCCCGAGGTCCTCAAGGTGCGTGAACTGACCGCGTACATCTCCTACTTGGCGGGTGAGCCGGTCCGCGCCTTCCAGGTCTCGCTCGACCTCGCCCGGATCCACCGGCGCACTCGGGACGCGGAGGGGGCGTACGGCAATGTGCAGAGCGCGGCGTCCGCCTGGCGCGCCGTGCGCGACCCGGAGCTGGGGCTGGCGCTGGGACACGACCTGATCGGGCTGTGGACCGAGCTGGTCGCCGAGGACGGTCCGGCCGCGCAGGACGTCGAGCGGCTGGAGTCGGCCCGCACCCGTATGGGCCGACTCACGGAGCGCGCCCGCAAGGCGGCCCAGCGGTCGGGCTGACCTCGGAGCCGGGTACCGGTACCGAGGGGGCGCGGCCGGGCGCGCGGTGGCCTACTGCACGCAGAACTCGTTGCCCTCCGGGTCGGCCATCACCACCCACTCCCCGGCGGGCTCCTTCACTCGCCGCAGCACACTCGCCCCCAGCCCCGTCAGCCGCTCGACCTCCTCGTCCCGCCGCCCCTGGCCGGGATGCAGATCCAGATGCAGCCGGTTCTTCACGGTCTTCGCCTCCGGTACCCGCTGGAACAGCAGCCGCCGCCCCAGCCCCGTACCGCTGTCCTTGTCGTACGGGTCCTCGGGATGGCGTACGGCGATCAGATCCCGGAAGGCCGGCCGGCCGCGAAAGTCGACGGTGGCCTCACGGGGCACGGCTCCGACCTCCAGCAGCCGTCCCACGAACGCGCCGTTGTCCTCGACCTCGTACCCGAGCGCGGCGGCCCAGAAGTCGGCCTGCGCATGCGGATCGGCCGCGTCGATGACGAGCTTCCAGTGGATGGGGGAGGGGGTTGGTGCGGGCGTCTGCGTCATTGACCACTTATAGCGGCCGCCACTGACAGTCAGGCGTCAGACGTCCACCGAAGACGACGGCACCGCGGTGACCGTCGGTACATCCAACTCCCGCTCCCGGCCCGGCCTGCGCACGGTGCGCCACGCGTCGGCGGTCAGCAGGCACAGGGCGCCCCACACCAGCCCGAACCCGGCCCACCGCTCCACCGGCATCGCCTCGTGGAAGTAGAGAACCCCCAGCAGGAACTGGAACACCGGTGCCAGATACTGCAGCAACCCCAGCGTCGACAGCGGCACCCGTATCGCCGCCGCCCCGAAGCACACCAGCGGCAGCGCGGTCACCACGCCCGTCGCCGCGAGCAGCGCGCCATGCCCCGCCCCCTCGCTCGCGAAGGTCGACTCCCCCCGCGAGCTCAGCCACACCAGATAACCCAACGCCGGCAGGAACTGGATCGCCGTCTCCGCGGCCAGCGACTCGATGCCGCCGAGCCCGACCTTCTTCTTCACGAGGCCGTAGGTGGCGAAGGAGAAGGCCAGGGTGAGGGAGATCCACGGCGGCTGCCCGTACCCCACGGTCAGCACGATCACCGCGGCGAACCCGACACCGACCGCCGCCCACTGCACGGGCCGCAGCCGTTCCTTCAGCAGCAGCACGCCCATGGCGATGGTGACCAGGGGGTTGATGAAGTACCCGAGCGACGCCTCGACGACATGGCCGCTGTTCACGGACCAGATGTAGACGCCCCAGTTGACGGTGATCACCGCCGCCGCCACCGCGACGAGCCCCAGTCGCCGGGGCTGCCGCAGCAGCTCACCGGCCCAGGCCCAGCGTCGTACGAAGAGAAGTGCGACGGCCACGACAGCCAGCGACCACACCATGCGATGGGCGAGGATCTCGACCGCCCCGGCGGGCTTGAGCAGCGGCCAGAAGAGGGGGACCAGACCCCACAGCCCATAGGCCGCGAAGCCGTTCAGCAGGCCTGTCCGCTGCTCGCCCTTCGACTTCTCGCTCACAGGCACCGCCCTTCCGCCGCGCTCGCCCCGTCGCACACCCGTGCAGCCACGAAGGTAACGCCGAGCGCCCCCGCCTGTCATGCTCGTATCGCCATACGGTCATGACAGGCGGGGGTGGGTCCCGCGGCAGGCGGGTCAGCCCTTGACGGCCTCGGCGATCGCGTCGGCGATCCGGCTGGTCGGGCGGCCGGCCAGGCGGGACAGGTCACCGCTGGAGACCTCCAGCTCGCCCTTGGCTATCGAGGCGTCCACGCCGGCGAAGATCGCGGCGAGCGGCTCGGGCAGCCCGGCGCCGGTCAGGATGCCCACGAGGACCTCCTCGGGGACGGCGTTGTAGGCGATGTCCTTGCCGGTCGCCTTGCTCAGCTCGGCCGCGTACTCGGCGAAGCTCCAGGCCTCGTCGCCGCCCAGCTCGTACGTCTTGTTCTCGTGCCCCTCGCCGGTCAGCACGGCGACCGCGGCGGCCGCGTAGTCGGCGCGCGAGGCGGAGGAGACGCGGCCCTCGCCGGCGGCGGCGACCACGGCGTTGTGCTCCAGCACCGGCGCCAGGTTCTCGGTGTAGTTCTCGTGGTACCAGCCGTTGCGCAGCAGCACGTACGGGACGCCGGAGGCGACGAGGACCTCCTCGGTGGCGCGGTGGTCGTCGGCGAGCGCGGCCGTGAGGGAGCCGACGGCGCTGGTGTAGCCGAGCAGGGCGACCCCGGCGGCCTTCGCGGCCTCGATGACGACCGTGTGCTGCTGGACGCGGCCCTTGTCGAACTCGTTGCCCGAGATGAGCAGCACCTTGTCACCGGCGGAGAAGAGGCTGTCGAAGGTCTCGGGCGCGTTGTAGTCGGCGACGGCGAGCTTCACGCCACGCGCGGCGAGGTCGGCGGCCTTCGCCTCGTCCCGTACGACGGCGGTGATCTGCTCCGCGGGAACCTTCTCCAGCAGCTGCTCCACGACGTGACGGCCGAGGTGTCCGGTGGCTCCGGTGACGACGATGCTCATGATTGACAACTCCTTGTGGGGTGCGTTGCCACTAACCCTAGGTTGTGCGCTAACTTCTCGAAAGTACCCACTTTGAAGTAAGGTACTGGCATGGCCGTAAGCACCCAGGAAGCCGCCCCGAAGCCGGAAGGCCTCACCAAGTACGACATCACCGGCGAGGCGATGTGCCCCCACCGCGTCGTCCTGGAGCACCTCACCAGCCGCTGGGGCGTGCTGGTGCTGATCGAGCTCCTGGACCGCCCGTACCGCTTCAGCGAGCTACGCCGGGCCATCGGCCGGGTCAGCGAGAAGATGCTCACCCAGACCCTGCAGACCCTGGAGCGCGACGGCCTGGTCCACCGCGACGCCAAGCCGGTGATCCCGCCCCGTGTCGACTACTCCCTGACCCCTCTGGGCCGCGAGGCGGCGGAGCAGGTGCGAGCGCTGGCGGTGTGGACCAAGGACCGGATGGGGGCGGTCGAGGAGGCGCGCGACGCGTACGACGCGGCCAAGCGGGCGCAGGGGTAGCGGGGCACCAGGGGCGGAGCCGACCGGAGCGGCGACGGCGGTGACGGCGCGCGGACGGGGGTCGAGCAGGGACGACGCGTCCATGCATGCGGGCCGCCCGCGGGTGGCGGGCGCTCGCCGGGCACACGGGAGTCAGGACCGCGACGGGTGCGGGCGGCGCGTCCCCCTGTGCGCCCCCTCTCCGCCTCCCACGTCGCCTTGGGCCGCCGGGCACGCTGGAACGCGGGGCTCACGCCCTGCCGTGCACCGGCCCGTACCACCGGCGCCGTGCGCGGTCACCCGATCCAGGGGGATTCCTCGAGATGGCTCTACGGCGGAACACGGCCGCACGAAGTATCGGTTCTGCAGTGCTGGCGGGACTGGGCCTGATGCGGGTGTCCTTCGCCTGGGGCGCCCGACGCCGACGCCAGGAACAACTGCTGGCGGAGCTTCTGGAACAACTCGCGCTGATGACCGAGGAGATCCACCGGGCCAACCTGATCCAGTACTACCGGTTGTTCGAGGATCAGAACTACCGCAAGCTGGACGACCCCACCCTGGCCGAGGCCTCGAGCACCCTGGGCGGCCTCTCCGACACCAGGCGCCGACAGATGATCTTCGCCAACCAGCAGTACGGCTCCCTGGTGCTCGCGCACCGGGTCGGGGCACTCGGCTGGGACGAACTCCTCGGCCACCTCAGGGTGTTGTGCATCAACGCGGTCTTCGCGGAGTACTGGGACCGGACCGTGGAGCACCGGCGGAGTCTGCCCCCGGACTCCGTGGAGGCGAAGATCGGCGCCGCCGTCGACGTCATGATGGAGGAACTCGCCGAGGATCCGGACGAGTGGTGGGTAGTGGGCTCCGCGCCTGCGCCGGAGTCCGAGCCCCCGGCGCGCAGTTGAGCGCAAGCCGCACATCTACTCCCATGAGTGGGTGTGAGCGCAGGTCACACGGGTGATGCTCTCGGCGTTGACTGTGACTCCGGGAGGGGACGCTCAGTTGCCTGATGAATCGATGTCCGTGCGGATAGCCCGCCGTCTCGGCGATCCACCCACCATGAGGGGCAGCCACACCTCCGAGACCTGCCCCGACCTCTTCGAGCTGACCGATGGCAACTTCGCCGTCATCGGCACCGAAGCCACCACCGCCCTCGACCCCCACCTCCCCCCTGACGCAGCCCGCGCCGACTACGAGCGCATCGTCGTGATCACCCGCGAGACCCTCATCCGCGCCAAGAAGGACATCCCCGACGTGTGACCCTCCATGCCGAGGGCCCGGATGCCGTACGGCGATTCCGGGCCCTCCGCAGCAAGTCGAACCGCCGGCCTCAGCCCACCACGGTCCAGGTGTCCCCACCCGCGAGCAGCTGCCCCAGGTCACCCTTGCCGTGCTGTTCGATCGCCGTGTCGAGCTGATCCGCCATCTGGGTGTCGTACACCGGCCGGTCCACGGACCGCAGCACACCGATCGGGGTGTGGTGCAGGGTGTCGGGATCGGCGAGACGGGAGAGCGCGAAGGCGGTGGTCGGGGACGCGGCGTGAGCGTCGTGGACCAGGATCTGAGACTCGTTGTCCGCGGTCACGTCGACCACCTTCAGGTCGCCGGTGACCACATCCCGGACCACACCCCGGGATCCTCCCCCGAAGCGGATCGGCTGCCCGTGTTCGAGGCGGATCACCGCCTCCTCCGCCTGCTGCTTGTCCTTGAGGGCGTCGAAGGCGCCGTCGTTGAAGATGTTGCAGTTCTGGTAGATCTCGATCAGCGCCGTGCCCGGATGGGCGGCCGCCTCGCGCAGCACCGACGTGAGGTGCTTGCGGTCGGAGTCGATGGTCCGGGCGACGAAGGACGCCTCCGCGCCGATGGCCAGCGACACCGGGTTGAAGGGCGCGTCCAGGGAGCCCATCGGCGTCGACTTGGTGATCTTGCCGACCTCGGAGGTGGGGGAGTACTGCCCCTTGGTCAGGCCGT